>NZ_JAMYUW010000058.1:0-32002 GCF_040323315.1 Mesorhizobium sp. M0047
CGAGGAGCCGAGCGGCCGCAAGGCGGGCGTCAAGGTCAAGAGCGTCGCCGAACTGGTCGACAAGCTCAAGAACGAAGCCGGCGTGTTGTAAGCGATCGGGAAAGGAACAGACAAATGGCAATTCTCCTTATCGCAGAACACGACAACGCCACCCTTTCCGACCAGACCGCCAAGGCGCTTTCGGCGGCGCTGCAGATCGGCTCGGACGTGCATGTGCTGGTGGCCGGCAAGGGCGCCAAGGGTGCAGCTGATGCCGCCGCCAAGCTGAAGGGCGTGAGCAAGGTGCTGCTCGCGGAAGCCGACGAGCTTGCCGAGCGCTTGGCCGAACCGACGGCAGCGCTCATTGTGTCGCTGGCGGGCGCTTACGACACCATCATCGCGCCGGCGACCTCGTCGGGCAAGAATGTCGCGCCGCGCGTGGCTGCGCTCCTCGATGTCGCGCAGGTGTCCGAGATCATCGAAGTCGTATCTCCCGACACCTTCAAGCGGCCGATCTATGCCGGCAACGCCATCCAGACGGTGCAGTCGGGCTACGCCAAAAAGGTAATCACGGTCCGCACAGCCTCGTTCCAGGCAGCCCCCGAGGGCGGCTCGGCGGCGGTCGAGACCGTCAAGGCCGCGGCCAATCCCGGCCTCTCCACCTTCGTCGAGAACAAGCTTTCCGAGACCGACCGTCCGGAGCTGACCTCGGCCAAGATCATCATCTCGGGTGGTCGTGCGCTGGGTTCGGCGGAAAAGTTCCAGGAGGTCATCCTGCCGGTCGCCGACAAGCTCGGTGCCGCCGTCGGCGCCTCCCGCGCCGCGGTCGATGCCGGCTATGCGCCGAACGACTGGCAGGTCGGCCAGACCGGCAAGGTCGTCGCCCCCGATCTCTACATCGCGGTCGGCATCTCCGGTGCCATCCAGCACCTTGCCGGCATGAAGGATTCGAAGGTCATCGTCGCCATCAACAAGGACGAGGAGGCGCCGATTTTCCAGGTTGCCGACTACGGTCTCGTCGGCGATCTCTTCGTCATCCTGCCGGACCTCGAAAAGGCGCTTTGACCTTCTTGATCGAGGCTGGATCCGGTGACCCGGCGAACCCGACGGGTCACGATCTAGCGAAAGAAGCAGCCAGATGGACATCAGACAAATCCGCTCTTTTGTTGCCGTTGTGGACCATAAAAGCTTCACCTTGGCCGCGACGCGCGTTGGAATCGCGCAGCCAGCCATCAGCATGCAGATCAGCAATCTAGAGAAAGAGCACAACACCAAGCTGCTCTTGCGCGGCCCTCGCGGGGTCGTACCCACGGATGCCGGTCGAACTCTGTACAAGCACGGCCGGCTAATCCTGAAGCAAGTCGAAGAGGCACGGATCGATATCGCTTCTGGTTATAGCGTCACCGGCCTTGTGGCAGTCGGTATGCCAACAACTGTGGCTACACCGTTAGCGGTCCCGCTCGTCAAGCGAGTCGCAGAACAACACCCGGGTATCCACCTCCACATCGTGGAGACCTTGAGCGGGCACCTAAATGAGCTTCTGGCCACAGACAGACTGACCTGCGCCATCTTATTCAGGAGTGCGGAGCAGAAGAGCCTCGAGTTTGAGCCCCTTGCGATAGAATATCTGCACTTCATTGGTGGTTCGCTTGCAGGAATCCAGGACTCCGAGCTCAATTGCGCCGTGGAGGCACTATCATCGGTACCTCTCACCCTACCCAGTATTGCCCATGACCTGCGCACAACCGTCGAGCACGCCTTTATTGCTGCCGGTGTAAGGCTCAATGTCGTGGCAGATATCGACTCTCCCCGTGTCGCCCTGAGCTTGGCGGCCGAGCATTTTGCCGGAACAATTCTCCCCTTGTCGGCTCTCACCAGCGCCCAATACGCGGAGTTTGACGGCGTCTTCGCGCGAAGGTTGGTCAACCCGGAAGTGACTCGGACATTGGGGCTTTGCAGGCGGACGTCATCGATACCCTCAGACGCGAGTCTGGCGATCGAGTCTTCGATCAAAGAGGTGATGGCAGACTTGATAGCGACCGGCCATTGGAACGGCCTGAAGCTGCTCCCCTAGAGGTCATCAAATTAATCAATACCGCGTGTCAGTAAACAGTATTAGTATTGCCTGCGGCGCTCCCTTACGGTTTTCAGAGTATCTGTACGAACTCTCACCAGGCCATAGCTATGTCCGACAATATAGGTGTTACGGAAAGCCCCCTCGAAGGCGTTAAGGTACTTGCTGTTGAGCAATTCGGGGCAGGACCTTATGGAACGATGTTCCTTGCGGATCTAGGCGCCGAGGTCATCAAGATTGAAAACGTGAATATTGGCGGAGACCCTGGACGTTATACGGGCCCGTACCTCCTTGGCGATGCTGACAGCGAGTACTTTCAAAGTTGGAACCTGAATAAAAAGAGCATAACGCTGGACCTCAAAAGCCCGGACGACTATGCTAGGTTTCTCGAGCTCGCCAAAGATGCGGATGCGGTGGTCAATAACCTGCGCGGCGACCAGCCGGAGAAGCTAAGTCTTACTTTCTCTGCTCTCAAGGCCACAAACCCCCGGATAGCCTGCCTTCATATTTCTGCATACGGTCGAGACAACCGACGCGCAGCGTGGCCAGGCTATGATTTTCTTATGCAGGCCGAGGCCGGTTTGATGAGCGTGACCGGAGAGCCAGCCGGGCCGCCTACGAAATTCGGACCCTCGATCATCGACTATATGACAGGAATGACCGGGATGGTCGGCCTGCTTGCCTGCATATTGCGGGCAAAGCGGACTGGCCTGGGTGGTGATGTGGATGTGAGTCTTTTTGACGTTGCACTGCACCAGATGAGTTACGCCGGGACGTGGTATCTCAACCATGGGCACGTTACCCATCGGCAATCCCGCAGCGCGCATTTCTCGGTCGCCCCAGTTCAGACCTTCCAAACGTCGGACGGGTGGATCTTCGTCATGTGTATGACGGATAAGTTCTGGCAAAACTTGATTGGGGCGATGGACTTGTGTGGGCTCGGATCCGACTCGCGCTTCGCGACATCGCCGAAGCGCCGCGAAAACCTGTCGCAGTTAGTCGAAGTCCTGGACGACCGATTTGGCCAAAAGAGCACGACCGATTGGCTCGCCGCATTGTCCGGCCTCCTTCCGGTGGCGCCCGTCTATGACATGCGTCAGGCCTTTGAAAACGCCTTTGTTGACGAGGTCGGAATGGTTCAGACGATTCCTCATGCCGCGAACGGGTCTTTACGCGTTCTGTCCAATCCGATCAAAATCGATGGCAAGCGACCTGCGGCGCGGGCAGCTCCGTTGCTCGGTGCAAATAACGATGAGTTCCTTCATTTGTCGCCGAGCCAGGGCGAGAGCCGCTCATGACCATCGAGCACGACATCGTAACGATCGAGCGCCACGGCCCGGTTGGCGTGGTTTGGCTTCACAACCCGCCGCTCAACGTTGTGACAAGGCCACTGATGATTGCTTTCCGTTCGGCACTGGAGGCCATCGAAGCTGATCCCACAATCAGAGCGCTGATCATCACGGGAACGGGTGAACGGGCATTTTGCGCTGGATCGGATATTCGCGAGTTTTCTCATGCTCTCGCGCCAGGCGAGATCGTCTCAGAAAAGCTCGCCCTTCAAAACGAGGTATTTCTCAATCTTGAACGGTTTTCCAAGCCGACGATCGCCGCGATTACAGGCCTGGCTTTCGGAGGTGGTTTGGAGATCGCAATCTGCTGTGACCTCATTGTTGCGGAAGAGCGATCAACCTTTGCGTTGCCCGAGATCAAGCTTGGCGTGTTTCCAGGAAGCGGTGGTCCAATCCGAGTGGCGCGCCGCATCGGGAAGTCTCGCGCGAAGGAAATGATGTTGCTCGGAGATCCGATCGACGCCCGGACAGCCCAGCAATGGGGGCTGGTAAACAGGGTCGTTGAAACGGGCAGTGCTCTCCAGTGTGCTTTGGATCTTGCGACCCGGTTGGCGGCCGGGCCGGCTCTCGCCCTCAAGGAGTGCAAGGACATCATCGAGCAGTCGTTGGAGATGCCGATCAGTGAGGCTCTCCAACGGTCTATGAGTGCCAGTGACCGGGTTTTCCGTTCGGATGAAAAGCGTGAAGGGGTGGCGGCCTTTCTTGAAAAGCGGCCGCCGAATTTCGCCGGCAAACGGTGATACAATGAGCCCGAAAGAGAGCTTTCAAGGTTGGATTGGTCGTCGCCTTCAAAGTGAGGACGTCCTAACGGAGGGGCTTTTTCGTCGGTTCGCGGCCACTTTTGACCTGCCTGACGGACAGGGGACCATAGGACAGCCGGCCCCGGCCCTGATTCACTTCTGTCTGGCGCCGAATACGTTTCCAGCGTCTCGACTCGGCGAAGATGGTCATGAGCTCCGCGGAGAGTTTTTGCCTCCGGTTCAGCTGAAGACGAGGATGTGGGCCGGCAGCTGCATTGAATTTCTGGGTGATTTGCGTGTCGGCGACAGGGTATGCCGAGTTACGGAGATTCAAAGCGTCAGCAACAAGGAAGGTAAGACCGGCCGTCTATGCTTCGTGGGGCTCAGACACACCATTAAAGTCGGCGATGACGTCCGCATTATCGAAAACCAGGACTTGGTCTATCTAGACACTGTCCAACGGCATAATGTGAACCGTAGCGGCGCGGATCAGCTCTTCGATGATGAGATGATGCTAGACGAGGCGAAGCTCTTTCGCTATTCGGCTATCACTTTCAATTCCCACCGAATTCACTATGACCGCGAGTATGCGCGCGCTACGGAAGGTTATCCGGACCTGGTTGTGCACGGCCCGCTCCAAGCGACGCTTTTAATGTTATACGCAACAAAGCTCGCGTCGCGCCCGCCAAATCGGTTTTCGTTCAAGGCTCTGTCACCACTGTACATACGTGAGCCGATAACTCTGCGGGCTATACAGGAGGAGGGCGCCACCAAACTGGAATGCGTTAAGCGGGACGGCCAGGCAACGACGTTTGCGGAGGCAATGTGGTCTTGAGCCCCGCCGATATCATTGCCGCCCTTTTTGTCCAGGCCAGCAGGCCTGACTGTTTCGAAAAAGCCATCGAAGCTGCGGCCGATGCCGTTATATTCGATTTGGAAGATGCGATCGCGGATGTTCACAAGGACAGTGCGCGCCAGAATCTTCGATCAGTCGATGCAGCGAATGCGATTGTTCGCAGCAACGGAATTGGCACCGCTTGGCATGAAAATGACCTGGCCCTTGTGAGAAAATTGAAGCCATTAGGAATCATCTGCCCCAAGAGCGAGGCCGGTCTGAGATTCTCGGAGTTTCTTAAGTCTGTAGACGTACCGGTGATCGCGCTCGTCGAAATGGCCGTCGGATTATCGATAGCCAGGCGTTTGCTTTAGACCTGCAAGTGGCTCGCTTGGCCTTTGGATCTGTCGACTTGTGCGCTGATTTGGGCGCGGCTAATGCCAGGGAGAGCTTACTTTGGGCGAGATCAGAGCTGGTTCTCGCATAGTGTCTCGCTGGAAAACCGTCTCCCTTGGATGGGGTAACGTTGGAAATAAACGACCCCTCCAACAGTGCCGACGATGCGCGGTACGCTCGAATGGCGGAAAACTTGGTATCCACCCAAACCAGATAGTTCCGATCCCACTTGGTTTCATGCCTGACCGTCGCGAAGTTGAATGGGCACATAAGGTACTCGCAGCTGGCGATGGTGCTGCTACCGTTGACGGGTCAATGGTCGACGCTCCGGTCAAAGCGAAGGCCCAGGCTATCCTGCAGCGCTCAAAAATTACTGGGTCAGGCTAGTTCTAGCAGTTTCCTGTCGCCGTAACGTCTAGATCAGATTGGAGGCGCGCAATGACGTGTCAGCCAGAGGCCATTTCCAAACGTGCCAGGGACAAGACCTTGGAGATTGTCATCCTGGTTCTACCGGGATCCTCGTCTCTTTGCGTGGCTTCGGTCATCGAACCGCTGGTAATGGCTAACCAGATATCCGGCCGAGATATCTTCACTTGGCGAATAATCGGTGTCGACCAGCACTCCGCCCACTGCTCCGGCGATGTCTTAATGGCGGTATCCGATAGCATCGTACAGGAACGGCGGAACGTTGAAAACCGCAGCTTGCCATTCGCGGCGGTCGTCTGCGGGGGCACAGGCGTAGAAAACCATTGTACGCCATCAGCAATCGCTCTCGTTAGGCTGTATTCTCGACATGGCACTCAACTACTTGGAGTTGATACTGGAGCCTGGCTCTTAGCTAAGGCGGGACTGATTCAAGGCAAGCGCTGTACCATTAACCGACGAATGGTGCCTGCATTCAGCGAGGCTTTTGCGAATACCTCAGTCGAAAAAGGCGCCTTCATAGCCGATGGCGCCATTGCGACTTGCGTTGGCGGATATGCACCCCTAGCCATGATGCTCACGACAATCGAAGAGAATTGTGGATCGGAGCTGGCCCGCTCGATTTCCAACCAGCTCGATCCATCATTCACTTTTGGTCTCAACGGCCTGTCAGGCGGCAAGTCAGTCGTGGGCAGTGCGTCGAAACTCGATCACGCTATCCGACTGATGGAAGATAACCTTGAAGACTGCCTCCCGCTGAAAGCCGTAGCAGGCTCTGTGAAGATATCGAGACGGCAACTAGAACGGCTTTTTAGGACATATGTCGGAATGACTCCAAGCCGGTACTACAGGAATCTGCGTCTGTCGCGAGCGAGACATTTACTTGATACAACAGACATGACAATCTTGTCTATAGCGGTAGCTTGTGGGTTCGTCTCGTCTTCACATTTTTCCCAAGTGTTTCGCGAGCACTTTGGGCAAGGTCCAAGCACGTTGCGGGTGAATGCGCGATCCCAATGGGCAAACTCCCTTTTGGCCAAGGCTATGGCGCTCCCTCCAGACGCAAGCTTGTCGCCTGAACCCTAAACCTCGTTGGCCAGGGCGGCCCATTTCATCTCAGTAAGCCTTCGCGGCACTGATGCGACATGGGCGGATGGAGTGCACCCCAGACTGAGACACGGAAAATCGCGGACACCTCCGCGTTAGCTACGCAGCCTTCTCCATCAGTCGTCTGCTTGAATGCTTCTGTTCGTATTCTTCCGGAGTGAGATAGTCGAGCGCCGAATGCAAACGCTACGTGTTGTAAACGGCATCGATGAAAGCGCCGATGCGCCTTCGGGCATCATTCAGAAGTTCGGAGTACGCTCCTCACGCGTATTGGGCGGATTGAAGCGGTCGTCGCAATACCTGAACGAAGGAGGTTGCAGTGGGCATTGGAAAGCGACGATCACACCGTCTGGACGGGCGCCGTTGCCGTCACCGGGACGCCCGCCAGTGGCGGGGCAATCTGAAAAAACGTCGTTTTTCTGCGCGACCCCGCGAATAGGGAGTAAACGTAATCGCAATCATGACATCGCACTCGCCTGCCGGATGCAACTCGTCGATTGCGCTGTTCATGGGGCGGGGAGTCAGTTTCAAAGTGGGCAATGCCATGCGGCCTACATAACGAAAAAAAGCGACCGAATAACTTGATCGGTCGGCAGTTATATAGACACTGTTCTTGCTATAGACTAGAAGCATTGTAACGACCCTCTGAAATTTTTTGGGAGTTTGAAGGTCAAGGGAGCGCTGTACGAGGGCATTCGTAGAGGCGCCGGCTTGCGCCTGACCTAACTCACCACTTTCTTTCAATCGTTCAATCCATTCAGGGCGATCGAGATCGATCGAAGTTGACACAAGCGCGTGCCTGAATGGCTCACGGAGGTCAAACGTTCAGCCAATCAAACGAGATTATAGGTGCCAACGCCCGCTGTTCGCGCGGTTTCGCGAATGGAATCGAGACCAAAATCGGACGGATCATCCTTCTTTACGACTGCATAGGCGACAAACTTTTCCGAACAAGCCACAAGACAGGGGAGGCCTTGCTTGAAAAAACGACGCATTAATGACGTAAACATCGCGGGAACAGACCGCGACGCGAGGAAACCGTCGGCGCGAACGCAACCCCACAGGCCATATCTCGAAGTGAGATGGGGTCGATACACATAATGCATTTGACTGCGAGGATGCAACGCTCGAAGCTTTTGGCTGAATAGGACCCGCGACGCCTGCCCGCGCATCCGGACAACAGCGCCGATCAGGACAACGCCGATCAGGTTGCCGAGATCGAATGGAATCGGCAGACCCGGGGTGCGTCCGTTGATCTGGTACAGGAGAACAACACGAATGCGCAGCGTCAATGATTTCGGGGAAATCCATCAAGAGGCTATCACCTGGCGCCATCACCTCCACCAGAATCCCGAACTCGATTATAGGGTTCACAACACCGCGATTTTTGTGGCTGAAAAGCTCGCGTCTTTCGGGATCAACCATATTGAGACTGGCATAGCCGAGACAGGCGTCGTCGCAGTGATCCAAGGCGCCGCCGGGGATGGCCCAACAATCGGGCTGCGGGCGGATATGGACGCCCTGCCGATTGTTGAGGCTACCGGCAAGCCTTGGACGTCGCAGATCGAAGGGAAGATGCATGCCTGTGGTCATGACGGCCACACTGCCATGCTGCTCGGCGCGGCGAAGCATCTTGCTGCAACTCGGAATTTCAAAGGCTCGGTAGCGCTCATTTTCCAGCCCGCGGAGGAAGACGGGCAGGGCGCCAGCCGAATGGTGCAGGAAGGCCTGATGGACCGCTTCAACATCTCGCAGGTCTTCGGTATGCATAATATGCCCGGAATCGAGGTCGGCAAATTCGGCATTAGGGACGGTTCTATCATGGCGGCTCTCGACGAGTTCGACATCATTATAACAGGCCGTGGCGGCCACGCTGCCACGCCTCACAATACGATCGATCCGGTAGTCGTCGGAGCGCAGATCGTCATGGCTCTCCAGACCTTGGTTTCACGAAACCTCGATCCGACGGAAGCGCTGGTCGTATCCGTGCCGAAATTTACGGGAAGCGAATCCTACCACATCATTCCCGACGCCGTGACGCTGGGCGGAACGGTTAGGAGTCTGTCCCCGGCATTGCGCGACTTTGCTGAGAGACAGATCAAAGTCTGCGCTGAGAACATTGCGGCGGCTTTCGGAGCTAAAGTGGAATTCCGGCACAGGCGCCTCGAGCCCCTGACGTTCAACCATACGGAGGCCTTCGAATTGGCCACCGCTGCGGCGCGGAGCCTTGTCGGGCGGGATGCGGTCAACGATCAGGTCAAGCCGGTTATGGTCTCCGAGGACTTCTCCTACATGCTGCAGGCGCGGCCCGGCGCGTTCCTGTTCCTCGGCAACGGACCCACAGCCGGGCTGCACAATCCGACCTACGACTTTGACGACAATGCCATTCCTTACGGAATTGGCTATTGGGTAAATCTGGTCGAAGGCACTTTGGCCGCCTAGTGCCACAAAAAGGGGTCCGGCATCGGTAGCGCTGAAGTCAGCGATGGAAAGTCAACGGCTTTGCTCCTTTCGCGCTGAATTTCAACGCGAAAGCCCGATTTTGCGCCAAACCCGGCGCAAACTTGCTGCTAGTTTTGAACATCTGACCGACATACGGCCGGTCACCGGTCATTCGAAAAGAGAGAAAAAATGGCTTTGAGTAACCTGGGAACCGCGCAAATTCAGGAGAAGGATCGGAATTATGTTTTCCATCCCTCAACCCATTTGGCCAAGCACAGCCGAGGTGAAACCCCGAACCGCGTTATGGCGGGAGCTGACGGCGTCTATATCTGGGACACAGAGGGCCGCAAAAGCCTCGACGGGTTCGGCGGACTTTACTGCGTGAATATGGGCTACGGCTGCAAGGAAATCGCCGATGCGATTTCCAAGCAAGCCCATGAGCTCCCGTTCGCACACATGTATGCAAGCCAGAGCACAAAAACGGCAACCCTCCTCGCGGAGGCCGTTGTCGAATACTTCGGCGAGAACATGCGGCGCGTCTATTTTGGCCTTTCAGGATCGGACGCTAATGAGACCAACATCAAGCTGGTCTGGTACTACAACAACATCCTCGGACGCCCTGCAAAGAAGAAAATCATCTCCCGGCAGCGCGGCTACCATGGCTCCGGCCTGGTGACCGGAAGTCTGACAGGACTGGCATTCTTTCACAACCACTTCGATCTTCCGCTCGACATCGTCCGTCACACGACCACCCCGCATTGGTATCGACAGGCGCAGGAAGGCGAAACTGAGGAAGCGTTTTCCAAGCGATGCGCCGCGGAGCTCGAAGCCCTCATCATCGCGGAAGGCCCTGATACCGTGGGTGCCTTCATCGGGGAGCCCGTGCTTGGCACCGGCGGCATCGTCCCACCGCCGAACGGGTACTGGACCGAAATCCAGGCGGTGCTCGACAAGTACGATATCCTTCTGATCGCCGACGAGGTCGTTACCGGATTTGGCCGCACCGGCGAGAAATTTGGTTCGCATCTTTACGGAATGCGCCCGGACCTGGTCACGATCGCCAAGGGGCTCAGTTCGGCCTACCTCCCGATCTCGGGTTCAATCATTGGAGAACGGGTCTGGTCGGTTCTGGAGCAGGGCAGCGAGAAATATGGTCCATTGGGTCACGGCTGGACGTACTCCGGCCACACCCTTTGTGCTGCAGCGGCGCTGGCGAACATTCAGGTCCTAAAGGAAAGGAATATCCTGGAACATGTGCGCGAAGTGGGACCATACTGGCATGCGCAGATGCAGGCCAAACTTGAAGGCCACCCCATTGTCGGTGAAGTCCGCGGTGTAGGCATCCTGTCGGCGGTCGAGTTCATGCGCGACCCGAAAAATCGCGTGCCATTCGACCCGGGCCTTCAAGTGGGTGTGCGCGCTGCGGCAGCGCTGCTTGAAAACGGGGTGATCGCGCGGGCCATGCCCCATGCCGATACATTAGGGTATGCGCCACCGCTGATTATCAAAAAAGATGAGATCGACATCATCATCGACGCCACGGTGCGTGCAGTCGATACGACCTACAAGGCCCTTCAGACTGAAGGCGCAGTTTAGTCTCCCAAGACTCCACGGTCGGGCATTGTTTCACCGACCGTGGCCCTTCTCGAGCCTCTTCATGCTCCGGAAATGAAACGGCCGGTGTGTTCAGCGAACACCCGGCCATTTTGTCGTTCAATGGTGTGTCTTGAGGCGATGAAGACTCAAACTTCGGCTTTCTCAGCCTGAGAAAACGACGGTTTTATTCCCGTTCAGGATAACCCGGTCCTCAAGGTGAAGCCGAACTGCGCGGGCCAAGACCTGTCGTTCAATGTCGCGCCCCTTCCGGATCAGATCATCCGGCGTGTCCTGGTGGGATATACGCTCTACATCCTGTTCGATAATCGGTCCTTCATCGAGGTCGGAGGTCACGTAGTGGGCCGTCGCGCCAATCAGTTTAACCCCTCGCAGATGGGCTTGATGATAGGGCTTCGCGCCCTTGAAGCCTGGCAGAAATGAGTGATGAATGTTGATGCACCGCCTAGCAAACTTAGCCGCGAAACCGTCCGATAGGATCTGCATGTAGCGCGCGAGAACCATGAGATCGGGATTGGTGCGCTCGATAAGCTCGACGAGTTTCGCTTCCTGCTGCTCCTTGTTGTCTCGACTGACGGGAAGGTGAAAGAAGGGCAGATCCTTGAGATCAGTGGAGGCAAGATGTTCTTTGCCGTGGTTGGAGACCACAGCGACAATCTCCATCGGAAACTCGCCAATGCGCCAACGATTGAGAAGGTCGGCAAGGCAATGATCGAACTTCGAGACCAGCAGCATCACTCGCTTGGGTTGCGACAGAGGCCGCAGCGTGTAGGTCATACCGAGACGCCCGGCGAGTTCCTCAATCCCACCGGCCGGTTCTTTACCAGAGGGTTTATCGCCGAGGCATGCGAAGACAACCCGCATGAAAAACAGTCCCGTTTCCGGGTCGCTGTACTGCTGGGCCTCGAGAATGTTGCATCCTGTTGCGTAAAGCAGCCCTGCAACTGCGGATACGATGCCTGGCTGGTCGCCGCATGACAGCGAAAGGACCATAGACTGGTGTGATGACATTGGCGAAGAGTCCAAATGATCTGTTGACGATGGCTAGATGCAAGAGTCAGGCCTTGAGGAGCTCAGGCGCGATCAACTCCCCGGCGTCGCGCCATTCGCCCTTCACGCGGCTACGTCCTGCGTCAAAGAATGGCCGCAGAGAAGCTATGGCGGAATAGCGCTCTCCCGCAATCTCGATCTCGAATGACCCTGATGACAGCCAGTCCGCCGTTACCCCGGCATCCGAGGTGAGATATCCCATGCCGATACCGCAGCCGACAGTGTGGCCAAATCCGGCGGAGCGCAGGTATCCGACGAGGGTTCCATTACGCCAAACAGGCTCGGTGCCAAACATCAAGGACTTGGCCTCTGGCGCAGCGAACTGGACGAGCCGGCGGCGTAAGGGCTTGCCGCGCTGGACCTCCAGGGCCGCGCGTCCAATGAAGTCGTCAGGCTTGTCCCAGGCAACCGTGAAAGCCAGTCCCGATTCCAAAGGGGTGTCTTCGTCACCGACATCCGAACCCCAGTCACGATAGCCCGCTTCCAGACGCAGCGTGTTGAGGGCGACATACCCGGCGTGGCCCACGCCGAGACCGGCGCCGGCGGACACCAAGGCGTCATAGACACCCAATGTCTGCTCGGTCGGGATGTGAAGTTCCCAGCCCAACTCACCGACAAAGGTCATCCGAAATGCGAGCGCCAGGCTGTATCCGACCTCGATTTCGCGAGCCGTTGCAAAGGGAAATGCCTCGTTGGAGAAATCTGCGGGACTGACGCGCTCCAGCAATTCGCGCGATCGCGGACCCATGACGGAGAGCGTGGTGTATCCGGATGAGACGTCGGCGACCGTTACGTGGCCGGCTCCCTTGGCGTGCAAGCGCAACCACGCGAGATCGCGGGTGCGTTGGACGGCCGCCGTGACTACGAGGAATTCCTCATCACCTATACGCGCGATGGTCACGTCGGACTCCATACCGCCACGCTCGTTGAGCCACGGCGTATACACAATCCGGCCGACCGCAACGTTCACGTCGTTATTGGACAGGCGCTGTAGCAGGGCAAGGGCATCAGGTCCCTGAACCAGCATGTGCGCGAACGAGGTCTGGTCGAACAGCGTCACGCCAGAGCGTGTGGCCGCATGTTCTGCGCCACTGCGTTCGAACCATTCGTCACGGCCGAACGTCGCGTGGTTTTCATTCGGCGATCCGGGAGCGCCGAACCATTGAACCCGCTCCCAGCCGGCACTTTCACCAAAATTTGCGCCAGCGGCGGCCAGGCGGTCGTGCAGGGGGGATACGCGGACGTTGCGCGCCGTCTTTGGCGATTTGTGAGGCAAGTGAAGCGTCCAGAGGTTGCCGACCGCCTCCACTGTACGGTCGTACAGATAGCGCTTGTTCCTCTGGAAGGGCATAGAGCGCCGGACGTCCATTTCCCAGCAGTCGCCGGCCGGCAAGCCCGTCGACATCCATTCTGCCATGACCTTGCCTGCACCACCCGAGGACTCAATTCCGCAGGAATTGAATCCAGAGGCAACATACAGACCCTGAATTTCAGGTGATGGGCCGAGGTGGAACCGGTTGTCCGGCGTGAAGCTCTCCGGGCCGTTGAAATTTAGTTGAAGACCGACATTTGCCAAAACAGGCATGCGCTCGATGGCGGCGGAGAGGTAAGGTTCGATGTGATCGAAATCTTCTGGCAGTGAATCGAAACTAAAATCGTGGGGTATTCCATTCATGCCCCAAGGTTTCCCATCGGGCTCAAAGAAGCCTACGAGCAGTTTTCCCGCGTCAGCCTTTGCATAAACGCGGGCGTCCATATCACGGATCGTCGGCAGATCATGAGGGAGGTCGGGAATGGCCTCCGTGACCACATAGAAATGTTCTGCAGCCTGTAACGGCACTGACCAATTGAGATCAGCCGCCACGTTTCGCGTCCACAGCCCCGTACTGATGACCGCCTTTTCGGCACGGACCGTACCTTGGCTGGTCTCTACGCCAACAAAGCGTCCGTTCTCGACCAGGATACGGTTGACGGGGGTCCGTTCAAGGATCGTTGCTCCGCCTTGGCGGGCGCCGATGGCGAAGGCCCGGGCGGTGTCGATCGGGTTGGTCATCCCGTCGGATGCAATCCACGCGGCACCGAGAACATCACTGACATCAAGCAGAGGAACGCGGCGTTGGGCTTCCGCAGCGCTGATCATCTCCACGTCCAGCCCAAACGAGCGCCCCATCGAGGAGCCGCGCTTAAGCTCCTCAAGGCGGTCCTGGGTCGCAGCGACGGTGATGGAGCCGGTTTGACGGAAGCCTGTGGCCTGACCGGTCAGATTTTCGAGGTCCCGGAACAGCTCAGCCGAGTATTGAGCAAGCTTGGCCATGGTTTCATTGGCACGGAGCTGCGTCACGAGGCCTGCAGCGTGCCACGTAGTCCCGCAAGTCAGCTGGTCGCGCTCCAGAAGCAGAACGTCCCTGTAACCCAGACGGGTTAGGTGATAGGCTATAGACAGGCCGATAATGCCACCTCCGATGATGACGTATTCGGCATGGGATGGGAGTTTGCTGGCCATTTGAAACCCTGTTGTAGCCTGCTCGCGAAACTGCGAACGAAGGCGGGTTGGTTGTGGCCGACAAAGTACTGTTAGACGGGCACTGGTTTTCGCCGATCTGAGGGGAGAGACTGCAGTGTTCCTGCGCGCAGCGTCGCTCTGATGCAGCGTTTCTCAAAGTGAGGTCAACGCTGCGTTTTCCCGATGCAGGCGGGACTGAGACCGCTACCGCGTTGCATTGCCGGCAAGATAGCCTCTATAAACGGTGAATATCTGCCTTCTGCTGTGGTATCCAGCACGGGAGGTTGGAGAGCCAGCCACAGCCGAGATCACCGTAGATGAAATATGACCGGATCGATGCCCGCATCCTGGAATTGGTTCAACGGAACAACCGCTTAACCTCCGATGTCGTTGCCGACAAGGTCGGACTTTCTGCCACGGCATGCCAGCGTCGCCTCAAGAGGCTCCGGGCAGAAGGGATTATCGAAGCAGACGTCTCGATTATATCGGCCAAGGCCGTTGGCCGACCGATCCAGATGATCGTCATGGTGACCCTGGAAAGGGAGCGCGCCGATATCATCGACAAGTTCAAGCGGGATATCAAATCTTCACCCGAGATTGCGACGGGTTTCTATATAACCGGCGAGGCAGACTTCGTGCTCTATATCACTGCCCGAAGCATGGAGGACTATGAGCAATTCACGCGGAAGTTCTTCTATCAAAACACGCACATTAAGAGCCTGAAGACTATGGTGGTCGTCGACCGGGTCAAGGCAACGTTCGCTGTCCCTATTGAGGATCCGGAAGATATTTGAGCGTGCACTGCGCCGTCAAACACCGATGCTGCGTGCAATGCTGTCAGCTGCCATGCGCTTGCGCCATTCGGCGGGGCCCAAGGCATGGATAGACGTGCCGGCCGCATCGACTGCGAGGATCACTGGCATATCCTGAACTTCAAATTCGTGGATAGCCTCCATACCGAGGTCTTCGAACGCTATGACGCGGGCAGACTTGATAGATTTCGATATGAGGTACGCTGCCCCGCCTACGGCCACCATGTACGGCGCCTGATGCCTGACGATCGATTCGATGGCGGCGGGTCCGCGTTCAGCTTTGCCAACCATGGCAAGAAGCCCGGTGGCGGCAAGGACTTTTTCGGTATATCCGTCCATCCGGTCTGACGTCGTTGGGCCGGCAGGTCCCACGACTTCGCTTCCAACGGCTCGCACGGGACCGACGTAATAAATCACCCGCCCGGCAAAGTTGATCGGGAGCGGCTGGCCCGCATCAATCAGCTCTGCGATGCGCTTATGGGCAGCGTCCCGGCCTGTCAGGAGTTTGCCAGACAGCAGAAGGGTCTCGCCACACTGCCATTGCCGGGTCTCATCCTTCGTCAGCGTATCTAGGTTCACACGTCTGACGTACTTAGGGCTTATATCTTCAGGCCCGATGTCAGGCCACAGGGATAGGTCTGGCGGATTAAAGACCGCGCAGCCGGATCCGTTGAGGACGAACGTAACATGACGGTTCGCTGCACATTGTGGGATTAGCGCGACTGGTTTTGACGCAGCGTGGGTCGGATAGGTTGCGACCTTAACGTCAACAACCGTGGTCAAACCGCCGAGGCCCTGGGCGCCTATGCCCAGGGCATTGATCCTCTCGTAGAGTTCGAGCCGCAAAGCCTCTTCCGGAGACGAGGCGCCGCGGGCAATGAGGTCAGCCATGTCGATCGGCTCATTCATTGCCTCCTTGGCGAGTAGCATCGCCTTTTCAGCGCTACCTCCGATGCCAACCGACATCATCCCTGGTGGACACCAGCCACTCCCCAACGTGGCGACGGTTTCGACCACCCAATCGGCGACGGAGGCGCCCGGATTTAGCGTCGTGAAACGGGCTTTATTTTCAGAGCCGCCACCTTTCGCAGAGATCGTAAATGTGATGGCGCTGCCCGCCACCAATTCAACGTGGACGATCGCTGGCGTATTATCCCGGGTGTTCGTCCGGCTGGCCAGCGGATCGGTGACAACCGACGGACGCAAAGGATTGTCAGGATCTAGGTAGGCTCGCCTGACGCCCTCATTAACCAGCTCTACGAAGGAAACCTTTGCGTCGATAAGAACCGACATTCCTACCTTGGCGAAAACCACGACCAGGCCTGTGTCTTGGCATATTGGGCGGCGGCCGAATGCGGCCATGCGCGAGTTGACCAGAATCTGCCCAATAGCATTTTTCGCTGGAGCACTCTTCTCGGCACGGTAAGCCTGGGCGAGATAGTGGATGTAGTCGGGCGGATGGTAGTACGAGACGTATTGCAGGGCGTCAGCGACGCTCTGCGTAATGTCTTCACCTCGGATCGAGGTATATGTGCGCTTACCGCTCAAGCGCTGCCAGTCCATTGACCAGTTTCAAATTCTGGAAGCTCCGCATTCCGTCCTCACCCCCTTCGTAGCCGTAGCCGCTTTGCTTGACGCCCGAATGCGGCGCATCAGCGGCGACGCCTTTGAGGAAATTGATGCTGACGGCGCCAGCCGCCAGATTGCCAGCCAACAGGCGTTTCGTCTCGTCGGAAGACGTAAAGAAATAAGACGCCAGGCCATATTCGGTGTCGTTTGCTTCAGCGACAGCGTCGTCGAGCGTGTCGAAAGGAGCAATTGTCAAAATAGGCCCGAAAGGTTCCTCCCGCAGGATGTCCGACTCCGAGGGCACCCCGGTCAGGATCGTCGGAGGCCAATAGAAACCGGCCTGGTCCAGCCTGCTACCGCCGGCTTCAATCCGTGCGCCTCTCCCAACGGCATCCTTGGTCAGGCGCTGCAACGCTTCAATCCTGCGGCTGTTCGCCATTGGCCCCATTTCGGTGCCCGGCGCATCTGGAGGGCCGACTTTGATCGATTTCGCGACGTCTACCAATCGCGAGAGGAACTGCTGGTAAACGGGTTGCGCAACCAGGATGCGGCTCGGCGCATTGCAGCTTTGACCAGCGCATTCAAATTTGTATTCCGAAATTGCCGTGGCCGCGGCTTCTAGATCCGCATCCTCACACACGATCACGGGGCAATGCCCGCCCAACTCAAGCACACATCGCTGGAGGTTGTCCGCGGCTAGCCTGGCAAGATGTTTCCCGACTGCCGTGGAACCTGTGAAGCTGAGGACCTTGATTATGGGGGATCGGAGCAGATGCTCCGAAATAACGGCTGGCACCCCAAACACAAGGTTGACGACGCCGGCCGGAATGCCCGCCTCATGAAGAGCTTGGACGATAAACACGCCGGCGCTAGGCGTCTCTTCAGCACCTTTGAGGATGACGGTGCACCCTGCAGCCAATGCGGCACCGAGCTTCCGAGCGTTGAGGACCGCCGGGTAGTTCCAAGGTGTAAAGGCCGTTACCACACCGAGCGGCTCAGGCACGAGCGTGCGGCCGGAACCCATCGGAATTGATGCACAAAGCTCCTCCGCGTGAGCACCGTTCCATTCCAGCATTTCGAGCGCGCGTCGGTATTCGCCTGCCGCCTCGGCCAATGTCTTGCCCTGCTCGGCGGATAGCGCCTTGGCGGCCTCGTCAACTCTTGCGGCAAGGATCCGTGCGGCCGCGACAAGGAGAGCACCCCGTTCGCGCGCAGGTCGCGCGGCCCAAGCGTTACGGCTTCGCTCGGCGGCGGCCAAGGCATCATCAAGGTCTTTCGTCGATGCGGAACCGACCGATGCGAACACCTGCTCGGTGGCAGGGTTGATAACCGGAATGTCGCCTTTGCCGCCGCTCCGCCATGCGCCGTCTATGAAGAGCTCATACCGCTTGGCTTCTGACATCTGTAGCTCCGGTTGAAAAGTGAGGCCTGATACGGCACGCCAGCCGGATCGGTCCAGTCACCGTCACTTACATCCCGCCCATGGCTTGGGGTCAAATATGGAATTTTGCCGATTGGCATCTGGAAACGAGATCGGGCCGGATCAGGGATGTACGCTCGCCGGCTCAGTAGGAGCCTTGGCCAGCCAGTGCCCGCTATTAATCAACTCTCGGACGATCCCGGGGATCAGTTTGCGGACCGCCGACACTGAAGGCGAACTCTCATCCTTTGGATTCACGGCCAGCACCACCGAGCGGGTGATGACCGGGTCGACGATCCTGACCATACGCACCAGCCCTTGCTGGACTTCCTTGTGAATGGCTGAAGGTGTGAGGATGGAATAGGCCTTGCCTTCAGTGACCATGCTGATGATCGTCGATAACGAGTCCACTTCGAATCGCACGTCAAGGCGGCAGCCATGTTGGGCCACCACATCCGCGACCGAACGCCGGACGTTGTTGGTGCGCATAGGCACCGCAAGCGGGAAAGCGTGTAGGTCCGATAGTGCAACCACATCGGGGAAGGGGGGTAAATTGGGTGGGGCAACCAGGCAGAAGTCTTCTCTCGCCAATATCGGAAGGCCTGCGATGGCATCGGCGGTGCGGTACAGGATCGCCAGGTTGAACCGTCCCGCAGCCATCCACTCCTCAAGAGGGCCGGTCATTCCTTCGACCATCTTTAGGGTCACAAGAGGGAGTTCACTGCGCACGGCTTCCAGTAACGGCCCCGAAAGCACACGTGCTGCTCCAGACGGGATGCCAATCGTCACTTCTCCCGATGCGGCCGTATTGCTCATCTCGGCCTTGGTAATCCTGATTTCGTTCAAGATTGTGCGCGCACGTTCCAGGAGTTTTGCGCCAGAGGGCGTGACGCTGATACCGCTCCGGTCCCTGATCAGCAGCTGAGATCCGAATTCCTCCTCTAACTGACGCACATGAAGGCTGAGTGCGCTTTGTGCGACGTTGAGCATGGCAGCAGCCTTCGTAAAGCTGCCGGCCTCGACCACTCCGACAAAATATTTGAGCTGTCTGAATTCCATCTAGGACCGACCTACCCGCAACGCCTTGTCAGCATTGCAATACAGCAACCTATCTCGAAATGAGATGGCACGGAAGGGACCACATCGTCGATGGACTAGGCGGAAGGTGGCACGCTCAGTGACCCCAGGCGAGAAGCGCTCTGGCGCGGCGAATGACGGGAGCGTCAATCATCTTTCCATCGACTGTAAACGCTCCCAAATGCTGAGCCTTAGCTTCCTGTTCAGCGGCAATGACTCGCCTTGCCCATTCCAACTCGTTTGCCAGTGGAGCGAACTCTTCGTTCAGGACGAGAACCTGGGCGGGATGAATGGCGAAGGCACCGGCGAATCCCAGGGTCTTGGAACGGCGCACGGTTTCGCGAAACTTTGGGAGATCGGCGAAATCACCGATGCTGCCCACGAAGCCAAGCGGGATAAGGCCTGCGGCACGCGCGGCAAAGAGAACCGCGAGATTTGGCCCAAGGAGGAGATCTGCTGTCGGCTGACCGCCTACAGCCGCGCTAAAATCCTCTGGACCGAGCGCCATGGCAACCAGCCTGGGATGCGCTGTTGCGATGGCCGTGAGTCTCGGCAGTGCAGCCGGCGTTTCGATCTGGGCTACCAGGCGGATACCTCCGGGTGCCAGACCCCGCACGCTCTCCAGCGCCAGGATCTCACGTTCGATCTCGACAACCCACTCAGCCGATTCGACTTTCGGCAGGACGATGGCGGCGACGCCTGACACAACTGCGGCATCAAGATCGGCGCAAAGCTCTCGCAAGCCGTGGTTCACCCTTATCAACATGGACGCGCCGTTCCGGCCGGCCCCCGCGATGCTGTCGCGAAGTCGGTGACGGGCTTCGGATTTCGATGAGCACGGAACAGAATCCTCCAGATCCAGCACGATCGCGTCAGCGCCACGATCATGTGCTTTGTCCACGAATTTTGGCAGGTGGGCCGGTACGAACAGGAGGGACCGCAAGCGGCCTTCGCCGAACGCGATGATTGACGCAGCTGCATCCATTTCGATGGTGCTCACCTCACCGCCTTTGACAAGTCCTCATGGGACTTAAACTCCTCACGAATAGCCATCGTATGGGCGCCGAGTGCTGGTACTGGCCGTAATACGACTGGTTCGCTATTGAAGATAGCGGCCGGGGCGATCACGCTGATGCTGCCCCCTGGCGTCTCAACTTCGGCCCTGCGCAGATGAGGATGTTCAGAGACCGATGGTATGTCATTCAATCTACCGTAAGCGAGGCCCGCGGCCTCAAGTTCCTGCATTGCCTCGTCACTCAACAGTTCGGAAAAGCGGTTTTGCACGACCTCATCAAGCGCATGGCGGTTGCCAAGCCGGTCCATGTTGGCCGCGAATCCAGGGGCCCTGGTGAGTTCTGGCTTCTTCAAGAAAGCATTACAGAAGTTCACCCATTCTCGGTCGTTCTGAACGGAGAAAATCACGAACTTGCCGTCAGCACACCGATAGGCTCCGTAGGGGGCGAGGGACGGGTGGTTCACCCCTGAGCGCAATGTGCGATAATTTCCATAATCGTGCTGAAGCACCGGTACGTTCATCCAGTCTGCCACTGCATCAAACAGCGAAACCTGGATCGCGGAGCCCTTTCCGGTCAACTCGCGGCTGTAGAGAGCCTGAAGAATGGCGCTGTGCGCCGTCATGCCTGCGGAGATATCACAAACTGATACGCCGACGCGCGCCTCGCCCTCGGGGGTTCCGGTTATGGCCGATAAGCCGCTTTCTGCTTGAACGATCAGGTCATACGCTTTCAGGTGGGAATATTCACCGCCTTCACCGAACCCTGAAATGTCGCAAGTGATCAAGCGCGGGTATCGCTCCCGAAGGCGGGCGGTACCGAAGCCCAGTTTGGCGATGCTCCCCGGTTTTAAGTTCTGGATGAAGACGTCCGCCGAAGACACCAATGCGTCGAGCAGTACCCGATCCCCTTCGAGCCGAAGATCGAGGCAAACAGACTCTTTCCCACGGTTCAGCCATACGAAATAAGCACTCTGCCCTTGAACTAGGCTGTCATAGTTTCGTGCAAAATCGCCTTCGGGACGTTCAATCTTGATGACCCGAGCACCAGCGTCTGCAAGTCGGGACGACGCGTAGGGCGCGGCAACCGCTTGCTCGACCGCGACAACAGTGATTCCCGTGAGAGCTTTGGTCACCGCAGCACCACCCTTGGTGCGCCTTGGAGCGGCTGGGACTTGTCGCCTACGGGGCGTCGCCTTTCCAGAAGAGCCAGCAGGCGGCTCTGCTCATTCCCCACAATGGAAATGCCTTCGTCCACACCCATGCCGGGTTTCGCCAGCATCATGTCGGCCCGGGTAGCGACCGACACATGGACGGTCGCACGAGCCGACAGGTCGGTTTCGGTACAACTGCCGCCGACATAGGCTCCTACGTCATTTTGTTTGCAGATCAGCACGGCTTTCGCTGTGTCCGCCAGAGAGCCCACGTCAGGTGTCTTGATCTGCACCAGGTGGGTGGCGCGCGCCTCGGCGAACTGCCGCACATCGTCAAGCGTATTGCAGCGTTCGTCGACAACGATCCGGGCATTGGATCCCCGTCCATCCAAGATCGAAACGATGCGGGCGTAGTTCTCGACCTGTGCTTCTGTCGATCCGAAGTCGCCGGGAGATTCGATGTTGACTGTGAAACCAGGCACCGTGTCTGCGACGCGGCAAATGAAGTCAGCAATAATCTGGGGATCAAGGCCGAGCTCGAGGCCGATCCAGCCATATACGTCAAAATGCAGGATGGGCCGGTAACCCGGACGGCCAATTTTCTGTATTCGCGCCGCAACCCATTCGACGAAGTCAAGGAAGGTTTGACCTCCAACACCAAACTTCTGTCTCGAGTTGATGAGGCCATGCGGAAGGACGTCGACATTCTTCAGGATCATCTTGTCGACGTTGATCTCGCGCGCATCGCCGCTCTGTGCATAGATCGGCACACCACGGGAGGGCAGGGGAAGGCCGAAAGAATCGCAAACCGCTTCAGCCATTGTTTTTCGGCCCGCATGGGCAGCTGCTCGCAACAAAGCCTGGCTGACACCATACTCCAGCGCCAGAGGCAGGCGTTTGCCCTCAAGTGGCGCCAGCACCAGTGCGCAAGCATCGAGAAAAGAAGATATGTCTGCGGCGCCAACCCTCGGAGCCAGCACTTCCTTGGCAAGTGTCGACATGGCATCAGCGTTGAAGAGGGGATCGCGACCGCCGGCCCCCGAGTATTGGACGCTCATCATGTCACCCCAGGCAACCGTGTCATCAGAGAGGACCAACCCGATGCTGAGCGATGACGCGGGCGTCCTGATAGCGGCCAGGCCGGGTGTCACGGGTTCGCCGACGTAAAGGAAACCATCCTGAGCAGCGCCCGCCCTGATGGCGGCCTGATCGTCGTAGAAGAATGCACCGGTGCCCGGCGCCAACACGATGTCTACGATTTTCATATGTTGCTTGCCCCGAGGTGTGCGTCGCAATGCTCGTTCCCGACGTCAACCTGATTAAGGCCCCAGCGCGCTGCTAAGCCCAATATAAATTTCATACCGGAACCATCGCGTTTTCAGATGGGTGTTACATCACGGGCCCATCCCAAGGCATGGTTCGACCGGGATCGAGCAAGATTGAATTTACGGTGTCGGTATCTCGAAGCGAGATGATGGCGATATCAACACTGCATTTGACTGCAAACCGCTCGCGACAAATGCTTCGTGAGCCTCCCGCGATAAAAAAAGAGGGACCTGCGGGGGACACTATAGAGGGTACCCAGCAATGCCAGGTGGCGGATCAACGTCTGATTGCGGTGATCGCGGACATACGGGTGTACTCGAGCACTTACCCATTTCCAAGAAGGATCGCACGAATGCACTACGAAAAAGCGTTTCTGCCCGAGGAGTTCGAGCGCCGCGTCAAAGACGTGAAGAGCCGGATGGAAAAAGCTGGCTTTGACCTCTTGATATGCCAGGACCCGGCCAACATGGGCTGGTTAACCGGCTTCGACAGCTGGTCCTTCTATACGCCGCAGGTGGTCCTGGTCCACCTTAATGAAGAAATGCCGTTCTGGTTTGGGCGACCCATCGACGCCAAGTCGGCTACAGTCACGACCAATTTGCCGCTCGAAAACATAGTATCCTTTTCGGAGACTTTGGTTCATCACCCCGATAACCATCCCTACGATGATCTGTGCAAACTGATAGTCTCCAAAGGCTGGGGAGCAGATCGCATAGGTGTCGAGCTCGATGCCCATTACTACACTGCGCGCGCTCACCAACATCTCGTCGGTGGCCTTCCCAATGCCAAGTTCGCTGACAGCCGAGAGCTCGTCAACTGGGCAAGGCTCGTTAAGTCCGAGCCTGAGCTTGTTTACATGAGGGAAGCTGGTCGCATCATAAGCAATACGATGCGAGAGGCCATCGCTGCAATTAAGCCAGGCGTTCACGACTACGAGGTCATAGCGGACGTCTACCGAAATCAGATCCTAGGTATCGATGGCAAGTTTGGTGACTACACAAGTCTATCGCCCTTGCTTCAAATCGAGGAGGGGACAAGCACTTGTCATCTAACCTGGAGCAATCAGATCGTCCCCAGGTCCGGGCTGATTGTAATGGAACTTGGAGCTGCGCGGCGACATTACACCACCCCGCTTACCCGCACTGTCCATGTCGGAAAACCCCCTGAGGCAATCTCTCGACTAGCATCCGCGATCGTCGAAGGCGGTGATCTTGCACTTGAGGCCGCCAAGCCAGGCGTAGCAGTGGAAGAGGTCGCAGCCGTGTTTCAGGCTGTTCTTAAGCGCTACGGCTACAGGAAGGACAGCCGTGTCGGCTACTCAATCGGCATAGCCTATCCGCCAGACTGGGGTGAACGCACCATCAGCATTCGCGCCGGCGAAAAAACACCGTTGCAAGAGGGTATGTGTTTCCATTTTCAATCGGGCGTGTGGCTCGATGATTTTGGCGCAGCTGTCTCGGAATCATTCGTCGTAACTCCGAAAGGCGGCGAACGTCTCAGCGATGTGGAACGGCGCCTCATCGTTATCGACTGACCTCACCATCGGGCTGGCCTCCCAGCCCGAACATGACCGACAGCCGGGCAGGGGGCACCCCGAGCCGTTAGGGGCCTGTCCAACACAAAATGGCTGGTCAATCAAATTACGAGCGTAACTTCACAGAAAACAAGAAAGGGAACTCATCATGACCACGAAACTCGCAAAAATTGCTGTCGCCCTAGGCTTGGCCTTTTCCTGCTTTGTCTCCGTCCAATCCCAGGCGGGAGAATTGATGGATCGGATTTCGAGCGGAAAGACAATTCGCATCGGCTATGCAAACGAGCCGCCGTTTGCCTTTCCGGACGCCAACAATAAGCCTGCCGGCTACGTTAACGCCTACGTCCTGGGCGTCCTCAAGAACATGGGCTACGACAACGTTGAAACGGTGGTTACTGACTGGGGTGGGTTGATTCCCGCACTTCAGTCGGATCGGCTAGACCTGATCACTGGAGGCCTCTACATCCTGCATTCGCGCTGCGAAAACGTAGCATTTTCTGAGCCGTTGGCGAAGGTTTCAGACGCTTTCCTCGTGTTAAAAGGTAACCCGAAGGGCATCAAAACTTACAAGGACCTGACTAAAACCGGTGAAACCATGGTTACCGGCATCGGTTACAGCTTGATTGAAAATGCCAAGAAGGACGGCGTTCCAGAATCGCAGATCATGGAGGTGCCCGGTCCTTCGGAGATGCTAGCAGCAGTGGTCGGCGGCCGCGCCGCTGCAGCCGCACACAATTACCTGACCCTGAAGGATATGGCTTCCAAGGCCGAGGGTAAGGTTGAAGTCACCGATCCAAACGACTTCCCGGATTGGACCAAGAACTGGGTCAGCGTCGGCTTCCGTAAGACGGACCAGGATTTCATCGAAAAGTTTAACGAGGCCCAGAAGAAATACATCGGCACCCCTGGCATGTTGCAGGCCGTTGAGCCTTTTGGTTATGACAAGGCCATGCTGCCAGGCAGCGAGACCGTTGACTGGATTTGTTCGAATCGATAACCGCACACCAATCTCAGGGCCGGCGGCTTCGATGTTCCGCTGGCCCTGAATGCCGGAGGACGGCGATGACTATCTGGCAATTCCTTGAAACATACGGCTCTGCGATCACGCAGGGAACTGCCATTACCATTGCGCAATTCATTCTCGCGGCAGTGGTCGCTGTCGGTGTGGCTACCATTGCCGGATTGGGCAAGCTATCCCGAAACTGGGTGATCCGGGCCGCCTCTATCGCCTTCATCGAGCTATTTCGGGGCACGTCGCTTCTCGTGCAGCTTTATTGGATATTTTTCGTCCTGCCGCTGTTTGGCATTTCATTCGACAAATTTACCGCCGGATTTCTATCCGTGGGCCTCAATTATGGAGCCTATGGGGCAGAGATCGTAAGAGGAGCCATCGAATCTGTCGCCCGGGGCCAATGGGAGGCGGCCATCGCAATCAATATGACGCCGCTGTCTCGAATGAGGCGGATCATAGCACCACAGGCCCTTGCCATCATGCTGCCGCCCTGGGGTAATCTCATGATCGAGCTTTTGAAGGGAACTGCGTTGGTATCGCTCATTTCGGTGACCGACCTCATGTTTCAGGCTAAACAAATTAACGCCTCGACCTACCTTTCGGCCCAAGCGTTTGGTACGGCCCTTGTCATCTACTACGTCCTGGCGCGCTTGCTGATCACGCCACTGATGGGACAAATGGAGCGGATAATGGGCCGGAGGCTCGGCCGAACATGATCTTGGATTGGCGCTGGGATTTCGCATGGGCAATCCTGCCACGCCTATTGGCGGCGACACTCAACACGCTTCTCGCTGCGGCTATCGGGTATGTGATCGCGCTTGTGGTAGGCCTCGTTTTCGCCTTGGCCCAACGGACAACAGTGGCTGGAGCGCGATTGATCCTTCGTGAACTCATTGAATTTATCCGATCTACGCCGCTCGTTCTGCAAATTTTCTTTGTCTTCTATGTCGGCCCCCAATTTGGGCTCAATCTTTCCCCTTGGGTCGCAGGACTAATTGCCATCGGGCTGCACTACTCGGCCTATTTATCAGAGGTGTATCGGGCTGGTATTGAAGCAGTCCCACTCGGTCAGTGGGAAGCGTGCCGGGCTTTGAACTTATCTCCATGGAGAACCTATTTCCGCATCATATTCCCTCAGGCGCTGGCGCCCGCAATACCTGGCATGGGCAACTACCTAGTAGGTATTCTCAAGGATACGCCCATGCTCTCGGTCATCGGCGTTGCCGAATTGATGCATGCCGCGAATGCTATCGGCTCTCAGAACTACCGCTATCTTGAGCCTTTCACATTGGTCGGACTCATTTTCCTTCTCATCTCACTACCCACGGCTGGTCTGGTCCGCTTGTTTGAACGCCGGCTACGGCTGGGATTGGGGCTGCAAAAATGATCGGAATCAATTATCCGCTGGAACTGCCTGAAGGCGATCGGCCGATGGTCCGGTTCATGAACGTCAGCAAAAGCTACGGCGAACTCAAGGTCATTAGGCAACTCGATCTGGACGTCGCGCAGGGGGAAATGGTGACCATCATTGGTCCCTCAGGATCCGGCAAGACCACAGTTTTAAGAACCCTCATGACCCTAGAGACAATCAACGAGGGCGTCATCTACGTTGATGGCAAGCCATTGTCCCATATGCCGCGGGATGGCGTACTGGTACCGGCCGACGAGCGTTACCAGAGAAAGATACGTTCATCGATTGGTATGTGCTTCCAACAATTTAACCTGTTTCCGCACATGACTGCGATTCAAAATTGTATGGAAGGTCCCGTTCATGTCCTGGGTCTTTCACGTAAAGAAGCTCAGGAGCGATCCGAGGAGCTGCTCACAATGGTGGGCATGATCGATAAGCGTGACCAACACCCATCAAGGCTGTCCGGTGGACAACAACAGCGTGTTGCTATTGCGCGGGCGCTGGCCATGCGCCCCAAGGTTTTGCTCTTTGACGAAGTCACATCTGCCCTTGACCCGGAGGTGATCGGCGAAGTGACGGAGGTCATCCGCAAACTCGTCGCCGAACATAACCTCACGATGATCATGGTTACCCACCAAATGGGATTTGCACGCGACATCTCAAACCGCGTGTGCTTTTTCTACGGGGGGTCAGTGGAGGAACAGGGCCCACCTCAGACTTTGTTCGGCAACCCGCAACGGGACCGTACAAAGCAATTTCTCTCCGCCGTCAAAGAAGCGGTTTGAGACGCAACGTGCGTCCAAGGTGCCAGGCAGCTGTTCGGCCAGCTTATCATAACGCTCGTTACACCGGCGGGGGATCGTCAGCGTCTGTCCCTGGATATGCAGACTCGTCCCTCTCACACTGCGATCATAAGATTGTCGAACGGATGGAAACAAATATCGCTGAACCGCTGCCTTTAGACCAATTGGCAAAACTGCTCAGTTTATCACGGCGACAGATCGAGAAGGGTTTTCATGACGGGGCTGAAGTGCTCCCCCAGCAATTATTATTTGAAGTTGCGATTAGAGCAGGCACACCTTCCTATTATTAATTCTACCACACCTATTGTCGAGATTGACATTGTGTGGCTTTCTTTCCGCTTCGCATTCTCCAAAACCTATCGTGACCATTACAAATGCTCCCCGAAGGAAGCCCGTAGACGCTCGGTTGCATCCGACGCTGGCGTTTGGGCGTCTGTCGATAAGCGGATTGAGCGACCACATCAATTTCTGGCTCGCTTGGAGCGCGAACCAGAAATCAACACCGGCTACTTGACGGAAATGTCAGTTCCGAACCACTTTTCAGTCAGCTTTTTAACGGTCCCGTCGGCGCTAGCCGCTTTGATTGCCGTGTCAAACGCCTGTTTGAGCGCCGTGTCTTCCTTTCGAAAACCCAGACCCTGACCGTTGCCGGCAATGCCACCTTGAAACTTCGGTCCGACGATAACCATCGTATCGCCACCTGGGCCCTTCAAAGCGGATACCATTGTCGAATTATCGCTGATGACCGCATCAACGCGACCTGACTGAAGGTCGAAATTTTGGTCCGGCGTCGACTTGTACTCACGGATCGTCGCCACGTCTTTGAGGTACTCCTTGGCAAAGGCCGCAGATATCGACGATGCCTGCACGCCAACCGTCTTGCCCTTTAGCGCTTCATGTATGGTTTGCAATGCAGCATCACGCTCAGGTGAAGCTTCAGCGAGAGATACGGCGCCTTCGTTCTTGAGCTTGGCCAAATCCCCGTCTTTGAGCACACCTATGGACAAGACGTCCGAGACGTAAGGTACGGAGAACGCGATGATTTCTTGGCGCTTTGCGGTAATGGTTACGCCCGACATCATAACGTCGAATTTCTTTGCGAGCAGCCCTGGGATCATCCCATCGAATGTCTGAACCTGCAATTCGCATTCGATTTTCGCCCTTGCACAGAGATCTTTTGCTAGGTCGATTTCCATTCCGTCGAGCTTCCCGTCAGGAGTGGTGAAATTCCACGGGGCCGCAGTTCCTTCCGTGGCAATGCTAACATGAGACGGGACGTCTTGGGCGGTAGCCATGCCGGTGAGCAAGGCTAGAACTCCCAGGGCGGTTACGAAATTCGTTTTCGATCGGTTCAAAGCATTTCTCCATTTGTTTTGGTTTAAGTTACGCAGTTTTGAGTCTTGTCGACGACGCGACCCTGGTTTCGGCAGTGCTTCCGGACAGAAACTGTCTCAACCGGTCGGATTGGCTTTTTGCGAAAACTTCATCCGGTGTGCCTTCCTCTTCGACCACTCCTTGGTGAAGAAAGAGGACTTTGTTGGAAACCTCACGGGCGAATGCCATCTCGTGAGTCACAACAAGCATCGTGCGGCCCTCATCTGCCAAGGCGCGCATCACTCTGAGAACCTCTCCAACGAGTTCAGGATCGAGTGCTGAAGTGGGCTCATCAAACAGGAGAACCTTGGGGTGCATGGCGAGAGCTCGCGCGATCGCTGCCCTCTGCTGCTGGCCACCTGAGAGGTGAGTGGGGTAAGAATCGCGCTTATCCGCGATCCCGACCTTTTCGAGGAAGGCCTCTGCCTCGGCGGCGCAGGTTGCCCGATCCCGTTTCTGAACATGGACTGGAGCTTCCATCACGTTTTGTAGGATCGTCATGTGAGGCCAGAGGTTGAACCCCTGAAAGACCATGGCAACCCGCGATCGGATACGCTCGACTTGCTTGGTGCTTGCAGGCGCTGTCCGTCCACCTCTAGTCGATCGCACGGTGATGGTTTCGCCCTCGATCTCCACAGATCCTGAGCTAGGCACCTCCAACATATTGACGCACCTCAACATTGTTGATTTCCCGGAGCCGGAAGACCCCAATATCGAGATCACGTCCCCCCTAAGCGCCCTGAACGAAATGCCTTTGAGGACCTCCAGGGTACCGAAGGACTTGCGAACATCCGTTAGCTGAACGACGACGGTGACCGGTGGGCTGTGTTCCATTGTCAATGCTCCTGGTCCGTTCAGGCTTCGCGGAGATGGTGGTTTAGCTTGTATTCAACGAACGAAACTGCATTCGTGATCGCGAAGTTGATTGCGAGATAGATCGCCCCCGCCATGAGAAACACTTCGATGGACCTGTACGTGTCGGAGACGATTTGCGCAGCTATTCCAGTGATGTCGAGCAATGTGATGGTTGATACGAGGGCCGTTGCCTTCACCATGACGATCATCTCGTTCGCACATGCTGGAAGGCTGTTTCTCAAAGCCGTTGGGACTACAATTCGTCGCAAAAGAAGGAAACTCGACATGCCGCACGCCTTGCCAGCCTCAATATGCCCTGATGGCACTGATCGCAGGGCGCCTCTCATGATTTCAGACGAATAGGCAGCTTCATTAAGTGCGAGAGCCAGCAGCGCGCACCAATAAGGTTCGCGCAGGAACGGCCACAGGAGACTCGCGCGCAGAGCAGGAAACTGCCCCAATCCAAAATAAATCAAATAGATCTGGACCAGCAGCGGCGAGCCGCGGAAGACGAACACATATGTCTTGGCGATGAGTGCCAAGAGAGGAAAGCGACTGAGCTGCATTGCGACAAGACCGGCAGCAAGCAGGGCGCCGGCCGCTAACGAGAGCACCGTCAACTGAATGGTGAGGGGCACTCCCGAAACGAGAGCTAAAAACGTATCGGTGAGAAACGGCACATCCATCACGAGCGTGTCCCATCTTTGCGAAAGAACGCGTCAGCTCTTCTAAATGCAAAGCCCGATAACGTCGTGATCAGGAGGAATGCAATGCCCGCTGCAATGAAGAATGGAAAGGGTCGATGCGTAGCTCCAGCACCCATCTGTGCCTGACGAACCGTATCGACCACTCCAATAACTGAAATAAGGGCAGTATCTTTGAGCGTGAATTGCCAGACGTTTCCGAGGTTTGGAATTGCATTTCGCAGGGTCAGCGGGACGATAATTCGACGGAATTTTAAGAGCGTGCTCATGCCAGCTGCAGTTGCGGCCTCTAGTTCGCCCCGCCTGATGGTCCCGAAAGCTGCTCGAAGAACTTCCGTTTGATAGGCACCTGACACGATACCTATCGCGAGAATGCCTGCCACAAAGCCGGGCAGGGTGGTTACTTCGGGATTTCCCAAAGCGCGCGCGATTGGAGCGACCAATGAGCTCGATCCGAAATAAAACAGATAGACCACGAGCAGATCCGGAACGCCTCTGAAGATAGTCGTGAAGGTGCTCGCGAACCACCTCACAAAGCGACCGCCTTTGATCTTGGCCCAAGCTGCGATTGTGCCTATAATTCCGCCCAGCAAGAAAGACGCTACAGCGATCCCGAGCGTCGCCAGCGAGCCATGCAACAGGGCGAAACCCCACCCCTGCGTGCCAAACCCCAGGAGGGTCAAGAAGGGAGACTGGCTTGTCATTGGTACTGTTCGTTACGGCGCGCTCGGCCGTAGATGGCATTCTGTAGGGTTGTAGTCACAACCACGTCCTTTTTTGTTCCCTGCACTTACTTTAGCGAATCCTATCGCAGGAAGGCTTCGCCGAAAGTAGTTCACGCGCCGAAAAACCGCGTATTTGGCGGTGCTTTGCAGGGAATGTGCAGGCTTCTTGCGCTCCCGGCGTGATGTCCAAATGCCAGCTTCCGTCAGCCGTCGGTCACGGATCTTCTGGATGGCTTCGAGACGTTGCAGCTCTGTTTGCGACAAGGTGACCAAAGGCATGACGGCTTCCACAACAAGCCCGGTCTCACGCCAGGCTCTGTGAAGACGCCAGCCTTTCTTTCCAGCTTCATGTTGACTAGGCTCGGAAGCGGGGAGCGTCGCACTCTAACTGGGGCAACTATCGCATTGCTAAATAGCTGCTACAAACGTGTTGCAACCAAGTTCGAATTTCGTGCTGCCAGCAAAGTAGAAATGTCGCAAAGGGGCAATTCGCGGGCGGGGGCGCAGCAATTTAGAAACGCGACAGTGACGCTTCTTGGCGCCGACGTGCGCGCCCGATCAGGCGTAAGCTGGTCAGGGTTGCGCAGCCAGATCGGGTGCGATCCAGTAAGGCTCCCCGGCTTTAGATCCCATGAGGAGTGAACGGCGGCCGGCGCTCTGTCAGGGTGAGGCTGCATCGAACCACTCACTCAACAGGAGATC
>NZ_JAMYUW010000059.1:0-30965 GCF_040323315.1 Mesorhizobium sp. M0047
TCAAGCGCAAGCGCCTCAAAGCCCTCATGAACCCGACCTACCGCCAAGCCGTCCTTGCAGGTTAACGATTCATGATTTCGCCCTGAGATCGTCGGCGCCGCGTCTTCCCAGTTCCAGGCGGGCATGCGATTCTGCCGCGATGATTCGGGAGATCGAGACCGTGACGCTGTTTCGCATGGCTGTGCTTGCGGTCTTGGTCTTCACCACCCCGGCGCAGGCCGCCGACATGGCCTTCTTCATCAAGAACCTGCGCAAGGAAGCGGTTGCGGTCGAGCTGTTCAGCCGCGACCGCGAAACGGTTTGGCCGGGCAACGACAAGGTGTTCCTGATCGACCCCGGTTCGCAGAAATCCGTGCCGCTCTCGTGCAATCAGGGCGAACACATCTGTTACGGCGCCTGGGTCGATGGCAACGACAGCATTTCCGCCGGCGTCGGACCGGACAATGACCAGCCCTGCGACACCTGCTGCTTCATCTGCGTGGAGCACTCGACCGAGACGATCGATCTGGTGCCATAGGGGAGACGCACGCCGATATCCCCAAAATCAGTTCGGGAATTGTTGCAATCATCCCTTTAGCGATTCACCGCAGCATGCGATGGTCGCCGCGCGGCCGGATGGGCCGCTACTTCAGGGGGTTACCATGCTTTACACCTACGCGCGCCGCACGTTGGTCGCGCTTTCTCTCGTCATGGCGTTCGCGCCGGCGGCACATGCCGACGACGTCACCTTTTCCATCAAGAACGGCCATCCCAATGCCATGCGCGTCGAACTCTACAGCCAGGACCGTGACTATGTCTGGCCGGGTAACGACAAGGATTTCTACCTCGATGACGGCGAGACCAAGCAGCTGCCGATATCCTGCAACGCCGGCGAATCGATCTGCTACGGCGCCTGGGTCGATGGCGACGAAGGGACCTATTGGGGTGTCGGCCCCGGCAACAAGGAAAAATGCGAGGATTGCTGCTATACCTGCAACGGCGGCGAAACCGAGGAGATCGACCTGGTCCCCTGACCGGGTTGCCAGCTTGACGGTTATCCTGCCGAACCCCTAGCCTGCGCGAATACCCAGGGCGCGCCGCGTTGGTTGACGCGACGCGCGCCAGGCAGAAGGAGCACGGCAATGGCCGGTATGGTCGAAGGCGACAAGATCGACGTCGGGTTTTCCGGCAGGCGCTGCATCCATTCGCGAAACTGCGTGCTTGGCGATCCACATGTCTTCGTGCCCAACGCTCCGGGCCAGTGGATTCATCCCGAGGCGGCAAGCGTCGAGAAGATCGTCGCCATCGCCGAAAGCTGCCCCTCGGGCGCCATCACCTACATCAGGAAGGATGGCGGGCCGCAGGAGCAGCCGCCGGTGGTCAACACCGTGCGGCTGCGAGAAAACGGCCCGCTGGCGGTGCATGCCGAGATCGTGCTCGACGGCGAAACGATTTACCGCGCCACGCTGTGCCGCTGCGGCGCTTCCGAAAACAAGCCGTTCTGCGACGGCAGCCACACCAAATCAGGTTTTGCCGCCACCGGCGAGCCGCCGCTGAAGGACACGCCGGCGCTGGAGGCAAGGAACGGCCCGCTGACGGTGACACCGACCACCAACGGCCCGCTCAAGCTCGAAGGCAATGTCGAGATCGTCACCGGCACTGGCCACACAGTCGATCGTACGCAACGTACCTTCCTCTGCCGCTGTGGCCATTCCGCCAACAAGCCGTTTTGCGACGGTACGCATAAAAAGATCGGCTTCGTGGCATGAAAGACAGTTCGGCAGCGTTAGTGTAGGATGAGGGTCCGCGCTCAGGAGGAATCCATCATGCGCACTATGCTCGTACTCGCCCTGCTTGCCTTTGCCATGCCCGCTTACGCAGCCAATCATGCGGTCCAGATCAAGGGCATGAAATTCAACCCGTCGAAAATCTCGGTCGCCGTCGGCGATACCATCACTTTCACCAATGCCGATCCGATGACGCACACCGCCACCGCACTTGACGGCTCCTTCGACACCGGCCATCTCGCCACCGGCAAGAGCGCCAAGGTCAAGATATCAGCTGCCGGCGCACACCCGTTCCATTGTGCGATCCATAGCTCGATGAACGGCACTGTCGCGGCGAAATAGCGGCATCTCGCTAGACTTTCTTTCGGCATGGCGCGAAGACTTTTGGCGCCGGCGGGAGATGGTCGCTAGCGTTGCGGCCAAAGCTGGCGATCTCTCCCGGAGGGGGAGATCAAGTCCTCATCACGGCCATCGCGTGTTGGCCCAGCGGTCGCGGCTTTATCGCCCGGCCTGTATCGGCTAAGGGCAGGGGCAGATAAATTCGCCAGCCGGACTGCCGCCAAACGATGACCGCCAAGATCAAGCCAAAGCCGCTATTCCTAGGGATCGACACCGGCGGAACCTATACCGATGCCGTGCTATGGTCCGAGACGGAAGGCAAGCAAGAGGAGCCCAACAAGGGCAAGGTGCTGGCCAAGGCCAAGGCGCTGACCACCAGGCATGATCTCGCCGTCGGCATTTCCGGCGCCGTCGATGCGGTGTTGCAGAAGGCCGGCACCGATCCCGCCGCCATCAAACTGGTTTCGATGTCGACGACGCTGGCCACCAACGCGCTGGTCGAGGGCCAGGGCGGCCGCGTCGCGCTGGTGATGATCGGCTTTTCCGAGGGAGACCTCGCCCGCGACGGACTGAAAGTCGCACTCGGCACCGACCCGGTGGTGTTTTGTCCGGGCGGCCACGACGTGCACGGCAATGCCGCCAAGCTCGATCTGTCCGGACTGGAGGCGGCGCTGCCGGAACTGGGCGCCTCGGTCTCCGGCTTTGCCGTCTGCGCCTATTTCGCCACCCGCAATCCGGCGCATGAGATCGCCGCCCGCGAGCTGATCCGCGAAACGACCGGCCTGCCGGTCACATCGAGCCACGAACTGTCTGCCAAGCTCGGCGGCCCGCGCCGGGCGCTGACGACGCTGCTCAACGCCAGGCTGATCTCGATGATCGACCGGCTGGTGGCGGCGACCGAAGGCTTCCTCGAGCAGCGCAACATCGCTGCGCCCCTGATGGTGGTGCGTGGCGACGGCGCGCTGGTTTCGGCAGCGTTCGCCCGCCAGCGGCCGATCGAGACCATCCTGTCCGGCCCGGCCGCCAGCCTGGTGGGCGCCCGCCACATGACCGGGCTCGACAATGCGATGGTGTCCGATATCGGCGGCACCACCACCGACGTCGCCGTGCTCGATGGCGGCCGGCCGCGGCTCGATCCGGAAGGCGCCACCGTCGGCGGCTTCCGCACCATGGTCGAGGCTGTCGCCATGCGCACCTTCGGCCTCGGTGGCGATTCCGAAGTGACGCTGGAAGATGGCGCCCTCAACCCAAGGATCCTGCTCGGGCCGCGCCGCCTGGTACCACTGGCGCTGGCCGGCATGGCGCATGGCAGCGCGATCACATCGGAGCTGGAGCGCCAGCTGCGAGCGCCCAATCCCGGCCGCATGGACGGCCGCTTCGCGGTGCGCACCGGCGTGCCGGACCGGCTCGCCGCCGGTCTCACCGGCGCCGAAGCCAGGCTTTACGAGATGATCGGTGCCACGCCGCTCGCCATCGACAGGCTTTTGACGTCGAACGCGCAGAATGCAACGCTCAACCGGCTGGTGTCGCGCGGACTGGTGCATATCGCCGGCTTCACCCCTTCGGATGCCGCCCATGTGCTGGGCAAGCAGGCAAACTGGGATCCGGTTGCCGCGCGTCTCGGTGCCGAACTGTTCGCGCGCAAGCGCGACGGCCGTGGCCAGTTCATCGCCGCTTCGCCCGAAGTGATCTCGGAGCGGGTGCTGGTGACGCTGACCCGCTGGTCGGCCGAATATATCCTCGAAACCGCCTTTGCCGAGGACGGGCTCGATGGTGCCTCGACGGTGGCGCACGCGCTGGTGCAGCGCGCGGTTGACGCGCATCCCGGCATTGCCCGGCTGAGCGTGGCACTCGACCGCCCGGTCATCGGCCTCGGCGCCTCGGCGCCGCTGCACTATGCCGGGCTGCCGCCCTTGATCGGCAATGACTGCGTGGTGCCTGAGGATACCGATGTCGCCAACGCGCTCGGCGCCGTCGTCGGCCAGGTCAGGGTATCGGCCGAGGCGCGGGTCAGCCAGCCCAGGGAAGGGCTGTTTCGTCTTGCCTCGGGTGAAACCGTGCGCGATTTCCTCGACGAGGCGGCAGCGATCGCGGCGGCCGAAGCCGATGTCCGCGCCATCGTCGCGGGGCGCGCGAAGGAAGCCGGCACCGACAGCGCCGAGATTGATGTCACGACCGAATTCCGCGTTTCCACAGTCGAAGCCCAGCGCATGTTCATCGAGGCCCATGTGGTGGCGGTTGCCGCGGGCCGGCCAAGGATTGCGGTGTGAGTGCGTAATCTCCCCCCTTGAGGGGGAGATGTCGCCGAAGGCGACAGAGGGGGTCGCCGCGCATAGAGCGCTAACTTCCTTCCGTCGCAGGGGAGCGAGCCCGGCCGGACCGACCCCTCTGGCCGCTTTGCGGCCATCTCCCTCGAGGGGGGAGATTGGCAGCGTCACCGGCCGCTAAATACGCCACCTTCACCCTAAGCTGAATTGACCCGGCAAACCTGACATGCCAAAGGCCCGCAAAGCCTTTCATCTGGAGTAGCCTGATGACCGATCGCATCGAGATCGCCGGATTGCGGATCGCCCGCGAGCTGCATGAGTTCGTAGCCAGGGAAGCACTACCCGGCACCGGCATCGAAGCGGAGGCGTTCTGGAACGGGCTTTCAGCCATCGTCCACGATCTGGCGCCGAAGAACCGGGCGCTGCTCGAAAACCGTGACGCCATGCAGGAAAAGCTCGACGGCTGGTATCGGGACAACGGCGCGCCCGTCGACCTGGAGGCCTACAAAACCTTTCTCAGGGAAATCGGCTATCTCCTCCCCGAAGGTCCGGCCTTCAGCGTGTCGACCGACAATGTCGACCCGGAAATCGCCGTCGTTGCCGGCCCGCAGCTGGTCGTGCCGGTGATGAATGCGCGTTATGCGCTGAACGCCGCCAATGCGCGCTGGGGTTCGCTCTACGACGCGCTCTATGGCACCGACGCGATCCCAGAGACGGGCGGCGCCGAGAAGGGCGGCAAATTCAACCCGGCGCGCGGCGCCAAGGTCGTCGCCTGGACAAAGAGCTTTCTCGACGAGGCTGCCCCGCTCACCTCGGGCAAGTGGGCAGGCGTGAATGGCCTGTCGGTGGCCAATGGCGCGCTGAAGCTCGGCGCCGGTGCCGGCTCGACCACGCTGGCCAACCCGAAACAATTCGTCGGCTATCGCGGCGATGCCGCCAATCCAGATGCCGTGCTGCTGGTCAGGAACGGCCTGCACATCGAGATCGTGATCGACCGCAACAACCAGATCGGCCGCACCGATCCGGCGGGGATCGCCGATGTCATCCTGGAATCGGCGCTGACCACCATCCAGGATTGCGAGGATTCGGTCGCGGCGGTGGATGCGCAGGACAAGGTTGTCGTCTACCGCAACTGGCTCGGACTGATGAAGGGCGATCTGGCGGAAGAGATCACCAAGGGCGGCAAGAGTTTTGTCCGCAGGCTCAATCCCGACCGCTCCTACACCGCGCCCACCGGCGGCACGCTGACAGTGCCCGGCCGCTCGCTGATGCTGGTCAGGAATGTCGGCCACCTGATGACCAATCGGGCGATAACGGACCGCGACGGCAACGAGGTGCCGGAAGGCATCATGGATGCGGCGCTGACGGCGCTGATCGCGCTGCACGATGTCGGACCCAATGGCCGCCGCGCCAATTCCCGCGCCGGCTCTATGTATGTGGTGAAGCCCAAGATGCACGGGCCGGAGGAAATCGCCTTCGCCGTCGAGATATTCGACCGTGTCGAAGCCCTGCTCGGCATGACCAAGAACACCATCAAGATGGGCATCATGGACGAGGAGCGGCGCACGACCGTCAACCTCAAGGAAGCGATCCGTGCCGCGAAAGAGCGTGTGGTATTCATCAACACCGGCTTCCTCGACCGCACCGGCGACGAGATCCACACCTCGATGGAAGCCGGTCCGATGATCCGCAAGGGCGACATGAAGCAGGCCGCGTGGATTTCCGCCTACGAGGCCTGGAATGTCGACACCGGCCTCGAATGCGGGTTGGCCGGCCATGCACAGATCGGCAAGGGCATGTGGGCGATGCCTGATTTGATGGCTGCTATGCTGGCCGAGAAGATCGCCCATCCCAAGGCCGGCGCCAACACCGCCTGGGTGCCGTCGCCGACGGCGGCGACGCTGCATGCCACGCACTACCACAAGGTCGATGTCCATGCCGTGCAGGCAGCACTCAAGACCCGTCCCAAGGCCAAGCTCGACGATATCCTGTCGGTGCCGGTCGCCGTGCGGCCGAACTGGTCGTCCGAAGACATCCAGAAGGAACTCGACAACAACGCGCAAGGCATTCTCGGCTACGTCGTGCGCTGGATCGACCAGGGCGTCGGCTGTTCGAAAGTGCCTGACATCAACGATGTCGGCCTGATGGAAGACCGTGCCACGCTGCGCATTTCTTCGCAGCACATTGCCAACTGGCTGCATCACGGCGTGTGCACACAGGACCAGGTGACGGCGACGATGAAGCGCATGGCTGCGATCGTCGATCGCCAGAACGAAGGCGACCCGCTCTACCATCCGATGGCCGCCGACTTCGACAACTCGATCGCCTTCCAAGCCGCCTGCGACCTGGTCTTCAAAGGCCGCGTCCAGCCCAATGGCTACACCGAACCGGTACTGCACGCGCGCCGGCTGGAGCTGAAGGCGAAGCAAGGCTGAACAGGCACAAGCGGGCAGTCCGCTGCCGTGAATCGGGCGATTGATCTTCGACCTGGGTTTCCGGCCAGCGACAAGGCCTCAGGAGGCTCTGTGGTCCAGGAGCCGAACGACGGGATCGCGACGGTGTTCGGAGTTGGCGCGATCGACGCCTTCTACCGTAATCGCGATCGTTCCATTTTCCACTCTTGCTATCCAGCCTTTTGCTTTCAGGTACCAGAGATGAAATTCCAGGTGTTCTCGCGGGCAGCCTGACAGGCGTTCGAGTTCTACATCTCCGATCCCAGGATTGGTGACGTCGTGCCGGCGCTTCGCGTAAAGCAGCGAGAGCAGTTTGGCCTGGATCACGACATCCCGCTCAATGCCTTTGGTGCTGCTTGCTTCCTCGGTCAATTCACGGCGAAGGCTGGCATTATCCCTGTACGCGATGTCGTATTGAGCGCGCTTTACCGGATCCTTGAGCGTATTGTGCGCCTCTACGATTTCGCTGAAGCGGGTTTCATCGCCAGTCTGTTGATTGTCTGGATGATACCGCATCGCAAAATAGCGAAATATTCGCTCCAGCGTTTCCGAATTGGCGTTCGGGCTAACTTCCAGGATTTCGTAGTAGTCGATGAACATTGCGGACACCCCCAACCCCAATCATATTCGCATTGTCTAAGCTAAGGAACATCCAATGCAACAGCCCAGACCTTAGTCGGGCGCCGATAACGGCCATCCTTCCGGTGAAGCGGCGAGAAAAATGGCCGACGCCCGTCCGGTGGGGGCCGTTGGGTGATGCGGACGCCGGCCAAGCGGACAATCAGGTCCGCCGCACTGCAGACATGGCCGATTTGTAAGGGGCCCGTTATGGCGTGATCGCGGAAGCCGGCGAGGCATCGGCCATCGTGACGAGGCGCGCAGCTTGGTCCTGTAAGCTTGCAATTTAGCTAAATTAGTGAAAACTTAACTAGCGGCTGGTCAAGCGGGTGGCAAAACGATGTATTTTCCGCAGTTCCTGGTGGGCATGTCCGCCACCACGATCACGGTGGCGATCTGGGCCTACATTGAAGCCGGATCGGTCTGGGTGGCGTTCGGTTGGGCCATTCTAGCAATGGTCATACTTCAGGTGGGATACGTCGGCCTGCTGGTTCACTTGATATTCAGGCGAGCACCGGAAGTGTCCGACGCCCATGCGACGCCGGCAGACCCAACGTCACCGTTGATGTGAATGCTCATTCGGCAGGGTCGGCTTGCCGCGCGATTGCATAGCGAGCCTGCCGACGCAGATGCTCCTTGGTTCCGCTGTCGAGCGCCCGCCAGTCACAACCGCGGATCGCCGCCTCCATCGCATAGAGCGCGTTGATCGTTATGTGCTGTCCGAACCGGAACTTCAGACGGTGATAAGCCTCAACCGCGCCTAGACCCCGCAAATCCTCCTCACAGAGAACATCGATTTCCGCCAGCATCCGCGCCGTAGCTGGTCCGAGGTTTCTCATGTCTTCGATGCGAGTGCTCATGGCTGGGCCCCGGCGCGCTCACAGTGCGCAAGATAGTCCCTATGGGATTTGCCACCTTCTCTGGGAAAGCGGTTCTCTGACGCTCAAGATGCTCAATCCAATCGACGGGGAAGACACGGAGATCAAATCCAAGGTCGCACCAGGCGGTCAGTGTCCACACCGGTCCCCATAATTCCAGATGAAGCGGGCGAACGGTATGCTGCCCGCAGGTGGCGTCCGGCGGTCGCTCATCCTGGCCGTCGCGTAATCTAATCCAATATGGAACGCATCGCTTCCTGACCATCACGAGGATCTTCCCGCACGTCGCACCGCCTCACCTGCCCATCAAGCCGCCTGCGCCATGCGCTCCGAACTCATGCGGTAGGAAATTGCCTCCGCCAGGTGGATGCGGCCGACGGTTTCGCTGGCGTCGAGATCGGCCAGCGTGCGCGCCACCTTCAGCACCCGGTGATAGGCGCGGGCGGAAAAGGCGAGCTTCTCGCTGGCGTCCTTGAGCAGAGAAAGGCCGGCGGCGTCAGGCATGGCGATCTCCTCGATGACCGAGGGCGAGCAATGCGCGTTGGTGGTGGCGCGGGTGGCGCCGAGCCGTTCGAAGCGCTCGCGCTGGATGGTGCGGGCGCGCGCCACGCGCAGCGCCACCTCGGCGCTTTTCTCCGCCCGGTCGGGCCGGATCAGATCGCTGGCCGACACTGCCGGCACCTCGATCCTGAGATCGATGCGGTCGAGCAGCGGGCCCGAGATGCGCGCCTGGTAGTCGGTGCGGCAACGCTCGCCGCGCAGGCAGCGATAGCCCGGCTCGCCGGCCATGCCGCAGCGGCAGGGGTTCATCGCCGCGACCAGTTGGATGCGCGCTGGATAAGTCACGCGATGATTGGCGCGCGCGATCATGCAGTCGCCGGTCTCGAGCGGCTGGCGCAAGGCATCGAGCGTCTGCGGCGTGAATTCGGGAAACTCGTCGAGAAACAGCACACCGTGATGGGCAAGCGACACTTCTCCCGGCCGTGCACGTACGCCACCGCCGACCATCGCCGCCATCGAAGCCGAATGGTGCGGGGCGCGGAATGGCCGCCGGTCGGTCAACTTGCCTTCGCCGAGTTCGCCCGCCACCGAGGCGATCATCGAGACCTCAAGCAATTCCTTCGGCGCCAGCGGCGGCAGGATCGACGGCAGCCGCTGCGCCAGCATCGATTTTCCCGACCCGGGCGGGCCGATCATCAAAAGGTTATGACCACCGGCGGCCGCCACTTCCAGCGCCCGCTTGGCGGTCTCCTGGCCCTTGATGTCGGCAAGGTCGGGCAGGTCGCGCGCCGCGGCATGCATGCCGGCTTCCGGCCGCGACAGCACCTGCGTGCCGCGAAAATGATTGGCGATGGCGATCAGGCTGCGCGGCGCCAGAATGTCGATTTCCTTGCCCGCCCAGGCCGCTTCCGGCCCGCAGGCAAACGGGCAGATGAGGCCCTTGCCCTCTGCATTGGCGGCGATGGCCGCTGGCAAGGCACCGGCGACTGCGGCAATCGTGCCATCAAGCGACAATTCGCCAAGCACGACATAGCCGGCCAGCATGTCGCCCGGAATGGCGCCCAATGCCGCCATCAGGCCAAGCGCGATCGGCAGATCGTAATGGCTGCCTTCCTTCGGCAGGTCGGCGGGCGCCAGATTGACGGTGACCTTCTTCGACGGCATCGACAGGCCCGATGCATGAAGCGCCGCCTGCACCCGCTCTCGACTTTCGGCCACCGCCTTGTCGCCAAGGCCGACGATATGCATGTTGACCTTGCCGGGCGCGATCATCACCTGCACGTCGACCGGCACGGCCTCGATGCCCTGGAAAGCGACCGTGCGAACCCGCGCCACCATTTGCCCACCCCGAATGTGGGCTTGCCCGAGCCCGCGCCATTAGGGCGTTGGAGCCCCTTTGGCGAGACAATCACAATTTCCCGGCCAAATCAAGAACATTACAGGAACGCATGAGCGCGTAGGTTGCAGCCGGACAGAGCTCGGTTGCAATGCCAAGTTAAGACGAAATGAAGACGGTTACTTCCGTTTGTCCTCGATCGCGTCCCAGAACAGGCTGGCGATGTCGGCGCCGCCGAAGCGCTGCACTTCGCGCACGCCGGTCGGCGAGGTCACGTTGATCTCGGTCATGTAGTCGCCGATGACATCGATGCCGACGAGGATGAAGCCGCGCTCTTTCAGCGATGGCCCGATACGGGCGCAGATCTCGCGCTCGCGTGCCGTCAGCTCGGTCTTTTCGGCGCGGCCGCCGACATGCATGTTGGAGCGGGAATCGTGTTCGGCCGGCACCCGGTTGATGGCACCGACCGGTTCGCCGTCGACCAGGATGATGCGCTTGTCGCCCTTGCGCACGTCCTTCAGGTAGCGCTGCACGATATAGGGCTCGCGGAACATCTGGCCGAACATTTCGAGCAGCGAGGCAAGGTTGCGGTCGGCCTCGTGCAGATGGAAGATGCCGGCGCCGCCATTGCCGTAGAGCGGCTTGATGATGATGTCGCCGAACTCCTTGCGGAAGGCGGCCACTTCCAGCGGGTCCTTGGTGATCAGCGTGTCCGGCATCAGGTCGGGAAACTCGGTGACGAAGATCTTTTCCGGGCTGTTGCGCACCCAGGCCGGGTCGTTGACCACCAACGTCTTCGGATGGATTCGCTCGAGGATATGCGTGGTGGTGATGTAGTTCATGTCGAAGGGCGGATCCTGCCTGAGCAGGACCACGTCCATCTCCGACAAATCGGTGCGCACCTTCTCGCCCAGCGAATAGTGGCTGCCCTTCTCGTCGCGCACCTGCATTTCCTCGATGCGGGCAAACACCTTGCCGTCGCGCAGCGACAGCCGGTCGGGCGTGTAGTGGAACAGCTGGTGGCCGCGCCGCTGCGCTTCCAGCGACATCGCGAACGAGGTGTCGCCGGCGATCGACACGGTGGAGATGTGGTCCATCTGGACTGCGATTTTCAGCTTCATGGCGGTCTCCGGCGGACTCGGATGGGACGACTGTCTTGCCTGTACAGGCTCACTGTCCGTCTGCCAATCACGACATTCCAGGATTGGCATAAGCAAGTCGCAAAGCCAGGCCGGTATTGATCTTACCGGCCATGTGGAGACAAGGCGAGGCGCCGGGTCATCCAGTGGCGGGAAACGACTGGAGTTGTGCGTGAAAACAACGGCTTGACACGTTCCAGGTCGACCTTCCCGAAGGTGATGCGCTTTACCCGTGAAAAATCCATTTGGCGATACGTTTCCTAAAGGGTTTGCTGCCAGTCTCGCAATAAATTCCGACGTCACAAAACAGGGACACCGATGCAAACTTCGTTTGGCACCGGTCAGGCAAACAGGGAGAGCACGGATCTGGCATTCACAGATCCGTTGACCGGGCTTGGCAACCATCGCCGGTTCTTCGACAAGGTCGATCGCCTGATCAGCGACCGTGCCGACGACCCCGCACCTTTTACCGTCGGCATCCTCGACCTCGACGGCTTCAAGCCGATCAACGACCTGTTCGGACACAAGGCCGGTGACGATATCCTGATCCAGGTCGCGATGCGGCTACGCGCCTCGATGGACGGCTACTCCACGGTCTGCCGCATCGGCGCCGACGAATTCGCCTTTCTCTATCCGATGGTGTTCAGCGAGGAGGCGGCGGCTGAAAAGTCGCGCATGCTGATCGAGATACTGTCGGCGCCCTACGATGTCGGCGAGCGCACCGCCAGGCTCTCGGCCTCGGTCGGCTGCTCGCTGTTTTCTTCGGGCGACGAGACCACCGAGATCCTCATCAACAAGGCGGAGACGGCGCTCTACCACGCCAAGCGATCCGGACGCGGCCGCGTCGTCGTCTACACCCGCGAGATGGAAGAAGCGGCCAAGCGCGTCACCCGTATCGAACAGGCGCTGCGCCGCGCTGTCTCGGCCGGCGAGGTGGAACCGCATTTCCAGCCCATCGTCGATCTCAACACGCGCCGCACCATCGGCTTCGAGACGCTGGCGCGCTGGACCGATCGCGACCTGGGCTCCGTGCCGCCAACCGTCTTCATCCCCATCGCCGAGGAGCGCGGCATCATCGGCCCGCTGTCGCAGCTGGTGCTGCGCAAGGCGACCGAGGCGGCCCGGAGCTGGCCGAAGGACCTGTTCCTGTCGTTCAACCTGTCGCCCTCGCAGCTCGTCGACCAGAACACCGGCCTGCACATATTGGCGATCCTCGAGCGAACCGGCTTCGATCCGCGCCGGCTGGAAATCGAGATCACCGAGACCGGCCTGATGAACGATCCTGCCTCGGCCGCGCAGATCGTCGAGGACCTGCGCCGCGTCGGTATCCGCGTCTCGCTCGACGATTTCGGCACCGGCCAGTCCTCGCTCGGCCGCTTGCGCGAATTCCATTTCGACAAGCTCAAGATCGACCGCGCCTTCGTCTCGTCCATTCTCGACGATCGCCCGTCCGAACACATCATCCGCGCCATCCTCGCCATGTGCGAGGGGCTCGGCATGGACGTCGTCGCCGAAGGCATCGAGCAGGAAGCGCAGGCCGATCGCCTGGTCCAGTTCGGCTGCGCCGGCGGCCAGGGCTATCTTTTCGGCAAGCCGGTCGATGCCGACGCCACGCTCGGCTATCTCCGCGATTCCTTCCGCGGCGCTCTGCGCGCCAAGGCGATCTGACCGGCAATCTCCAAGCCATCCGCAATCCGGTGCGGCGCATTGTCGTTTTGTCTGACATTAGCCCAAAAATCCGACCGTTCGCCCTTGCCCGCGCAACTTGCGTGGCTAGGATGCGCGCCGGTCTGGCTTCAGCGCCGCGCGTCCTTCAGGACGCGTAGCATTTTGTATTTGCGCATGATCCCTTTCCGAAAATCGATCTGATTTTCGGGGTCATGCGCTCGGAGAGAAAAGATATGATGCCATCGGCGAATTTTGCCGACCTGGAAGGCGCTTCGGTGCTGATCACCGGCGGCGGCTCGGGAATTGGCGCGGCACTGACCGAGGGGTTTGTGCGCCAGGGTGCCAATGTCGCCTTCATCGACATCGCCGACGGTCCAAGCACGCTCCTTGCCGACCGCATCGAGAAAGAGTCCGGCCGGCGGCCGCTGTATCTCAAGACCGATCTGCGCGACGTCGAGGCCTTGCGGGCTTCGGCAGCTAGGGCGGCAGAGGCGCATGGCGATGTCACCGTGCTGGTTAACAATGCCGCATGGGACGAACGCCACGCCGTCGAGGACGTGACGGTTGAGTTCTGGGACAACAATCAGGCCATCAATCTACGGCCGCATTTCTTCACCGCGCAAGCGGTGGCGCCGGGCATGAAGCGTGCCGGCGGCGGCTCGATCATCAACTTCACCTCGACATCCTACCTGATCAACCATCCCGACATGCCCTCCTACACGGCCGCCAAGGCCGGCATCCTCGGCCTCACCAAGGGGCTGGCGGGCAAGCTCGGCGTCGACGGCATCCGCGTCAACGCCATTGCGCCCGGCTGGGTGATCACAGAGCGGCAGAAGGAGCTCTGGGTGACCGAACAGGCGCTTGCCGCCCATGTCGCCAAGCAGTGCATCAAGCAGGTGATGCAGCCGGACGACATAGTCGGCACGGTGCTGTTCCTGGCCTCGGACGCGTCGCGCATGCTGACCGCGCAGATGCTGATCGTCGATGGAGGCTTCCTGTGAGCCCAGCCAGCAACGCACCGGCGGTCGCCGCCGTCGACTGGGGCACGACCCGCATGCGGGTCTGGCTGGCCGACGGACAAGGCAAGGTGCTAGCCGAACGCCGCGGCGACGATGGCCTGATCACCGCCCAGCAAAAGGGCTTTTCGACCATCCTCGAAGGGCATTTGGCGGCCTTGGCGGCGCCGGGGGCGCTGCCCGTGATCATCTGCGGCATGGCCGGCTCCCGCCAAGGCTGGATCGAAGCGCCCTATGTCACGGTGCCGGCGCCGCTCAGTGCCATTCTCGGCGGCGCTGCCAAGGTGCCCGGCCAGAGCCGCGACATCCGCATCGTTCCAGGCCTTGCCCAGCGGCTGGCCGATGCGCCCGACGTCATGCGCGGCGAGGAAACCCAGCTTGCCGGCGCCGGCCTGCCGGCGAGGGGACGCCAGTTGGTCTGCATGCCCGGCACCCATTCAAAATGGGTGCTGGTCGAGGACGGCGCTGTCACCGGTTTTGGCACCTGGCCGACCGGCGAACTGTTTTCCGTGCTTGCCGCGCACTCGATCCTGCGCCATTCGCTTGGCGAACATCCGAAGCCCGTCACGGCAGACAATCCGTTCTTCCGCCGCTGGTGCGAAACCGCATTGGCCGAAGGCGGCGATGTCACCTCGCGGCTGTTTTCCATCCGCGCCGCGGGCCTGCTTCAGGATCTGAAAGCTGACGATGCCGCCGCCTGCCTGTCCGGGCTGTTGATCGGTGGCGAAATCGCCTCGGCCAGCCGTCGTCACGGCGCCGGCGCGGAGTCCGTCGTGCTGGTGGCATCCGGCGCGCTTGCCGCGCTTTACAGTGAGGCGCTCGGCCTCGCCGGGCTTGCAGTCCGGGTCGTCGATGCCGACGAAGCGGTGCGTACCGGTCTCGTCGAGGCGGCGCGCGAAAACGGCATGATCGCCAGAATTGGAGCAGCCTCATGAGCCAGACCGCACCTTTTCCCAAGCTCAAGCGTGGCTTGGTCGCCATCCTGCGTGGGCTGAAACCGACTGAGGCGATCGCCATCGGCCAGGCATTGTTCGACGCCGGCATCGAGGCGATCGAAGTACCGCTCAATTCACCGGAGCCGTTTTCCTCGATCGCCGGGATCGTCGAAGCGCTTCCGAAAACGGCCCTGGTCGGCGCCGGCACGGTGCTGACGCCAGCCGATGTCGACAGCTTGCACAAGGCTGGTGGGAGGCTGCTGGTCAGCCCCAACATCGATGCCGAGGTGATGGCGCGCGCCATGCACTATGGCATGGTCACCATGCCCGGCGTGTTCACGCCGACCGAGGCCTTCCGGGCGATCCGGCTCGGCGCTTCGGCGCTGAAGTTCTTCCCGGCGAGCGTGCTGGGTGCTGCCGGTATTTCGGCGATGCGCGCCGTGTTGCCGGCGCAAACGGTGGTCGGCGCCGTTGGCGGCGTCTCTGAGAAAGATTTTGCCGGCTACAAGGCGGCGGGCGTGACGGCCTTCGGGTTGGGCTCCAGCCTGTACAAGCCGGGCATGAGTGTCGACGACGTGGCCGCGCGGGCTCAGGCGGCGGTGACGGCCTGGGATGCAGCATTCGGCGGAGACGCGTGATGGGCGAGGTTTCGGTTTTCTCCAATCACATCTGCCAGCTCGGCGAAGGGCCGAGCTATGATCCCGCCACCGATGCGCTGTTCTGGTTCGACATCGTCAACGGCCTTTTGCTGGAGCAAGGCGTCGCCTCCGGCGCGCTGAAGATCCATGAGCTTGGCCAGATGGCGAGCGCAATCGCCGTCATTGATGACAAGCGCCAGCTGATCGCCACCGAGACCGGCCTTTTTGTTCGCGACGTGGGGACGGGCGCGCTGACGCTGCACACGCCTGTCGAGGCCGACAATCCGCTCACGCGCTCCAACGATTCGCGCGTCCATCCCTGCGGCGCCTTCTGGGTCGGCACGATGGCCAAGGACGAGAGCAAGGGCGCGGGCTCGATCTATTGGTTTTTCAAGGGTGAGTTGCGCAAGCTGTTTTCGGACATCACCGTCTCCAATTCGATCTGCTTTTCGGAGGATGGGGCGCTTGCCTACTACACCGACACCGCGACAGGCCTGCTGATGCGCGTCGCCTGCGACCCGATCACCGGCCTGCCCGCCGGCGAGCCGAAAATCTTCGTCGATCACCGCTCGTCCAAAGGCTATGTCGACGGCTCCGTTGTCGACCGCGACGGCGTGCTGTGGAACGCCGTCTGGGGCGGCAAGGTGGTCAAGGCCTATTCGCCTGAAGGCGCGCTGCTGCGCGAAATCCCGATGCCGGTGACGCAGCCATCCTGTCCGGCCTTCGTCGGCAAGAACGCCGACCGGCTGGCGGTAACTTCCGCCTGGAAGGGCAAGGACGAGAAGCAGCGCCAGCTCGATCCGCAGGCGGGCATGACCTTCCTGCTCGATATCCCCGTCAACGGCCGCTTCGAGCCGCGTGTGCTGATCGCCTGAACTGCATTCTGCGGTCGGCCGTGTGCTGTCACGCAGGCGCCCGCGCCGTGTCGGTTTCGCGGGAGCCGATTGCCTTCACCGTGCGATGGTAGGCGATCGTACCGCCGGGAAGCGTTCATCTCATGCCGAGCCGCAAGCCAAGACTGATCCTCGTCCATGAGCCGGAAAGGGCCTGCTTCGATCGTCTGGTCGCCGATGGTCATGCACCGGAGCGGGCTGCTGAGATCGCCTCCTATCTGGCGCAGTCGACCGATCTCGCCACTGAATTCGAAGCACTCGGCCGCGCCTGCCAGGCACGCGGCCTGTCTTTCGCGCCGGTGGCGCTTGACGAGGCTGCAGGCGTGCTCGCCGGCGAGGATCCCGGCACGACGCTGGTCTGGACGCTGACCGACGGCATCGCCTATTTCCGAGGCGGCGCGGCACCCGCTTTGGCGAGACTGGGCGGGTTCAAGACGATCGGCGCCGACGATGCGTTGTTCGCGCTTTGCCAGGACAAGTTCCGCTCCGGCGCCGTGCTTGGCGCGCTCGGCCTGCCAGTGCCGCAGGCCGGGCTTGCGCGCGACGGCAGATGGCTGGTCGAGCCGCCGGCGTCTGCCACCGGCTGGTTCGTCAAGCCCAACCGGCTCGGCGCCAAGATCGGTATCTGGCCGGATTCGCGTGTGGCGGACCTCGGCCATGCGCTGGAGCTTAGCCGGCGCGTCTTTTCGGCCTATCGCGATGATGTCGTGGTCCAGCCCTATGTCGCCGGCCGCAATGTGCGCGCAAGTTTTCTCGGCCTGGTGCCGGGCGCCGGGGTCGAAGCGCTCGGCGTCGCCTTTGTCGATTCAGGCGCCGATTTCCAGACCATGGCAGACAGCCTGGCACTCTACGGCGACACCGGCGAGGCGGCGAAAGCGGCGGGACATTATGCCGAACCGGAACTCATTGCGGTTGCCGACACCCAGCCGGTCGCCGACGCCAGGATCCGCGCGATCGCCGAGCGGTTGATAGGCGGGGTCGGCCTGCGCGACGTGTTTTCCATCGATCTCAGGGTCGAGGCCGACGACACCGTCCACCTCATCGAGTTCGAGGTCTGCCCCGGCCTGCCTTGCTTCGATTTCCGCGCCTATTGCCGCCAGCAATGGGACCTCGAACTCGTCGACGCCATGGCCGAAACCGCGGCAAGCCGGCTGATCGCCTAGTTCGGGTCGAATCTTGGAATTCGGTCGTTCGGATACTCAGCCTGAACCCCTACGGCATTCGCTCGAACGTTTGCAAAGACGGATCCATCCTGTCCCAGTCATGGCCGCGGATCGTGTAGGTGACCACCTGCGGATCGAACTGGCCAGGGTCGTCAAGGCTGGTGGCGCTGATCGCTATCAACTCCGGCATGGCGACGAATGTCAGGTAGACCGGCGTCCCGCAGGTTGGGCAGAAGGCGTGGATCTTTTCGTTGCCGCTGGCGGCCACCACCCGCCAGGTGCTGGCTTCGCCGATGATTGCCATATCGGCGCGCCGGCCGAAGGTCAGATAGGAGCCGTGGCCGGTGCCGCTGCGCTTCTGGCAATCGTTGCATTGGCAGTGATTCTGGAAGATCGGCTCGCCGCTGGTATCATAACGGATCGCGCCGCATGCGCAGCCGCCGGTATAGCGCTTGGCCATTGTCATTCTCCACTGGCTTTGGTTCTGCTTGACATCGAACGGCATCAGGCCGATTTCGGCTTGGCGGAAATGTCGATGCCGCTGCCGGTTTCGAGGAAGGATTTCAGGCTGGACAGCACAGCCGGCCAACCTTGGCTGATGCCTTTCGCCATGCCGCTGCCGGCTTCGAGTTCGTCATGGGTGACGGTCAGCCGCACCATGGTGTCGTATTCCTCGATACCGAACGTCACCCGGCTGTACTTCGACGGATCGTCGGCCTGCGATGCGTTCGCCCAGGTGATGACGAGACGGGTCGGCGGCGTGATTTCGACGACCCTGCCGACGAGTTCGAGGGTCCGTTCGTCATTGGCGCGGATATGTTCCCATTTCGAACCCGTCTTCCAGTCGGAGACGTTCTCGTGGCCCCAGTAGCGCCTTGCGATCTCGGGCTTGATTATGGCCTCGAACACCTTCTGCGGTGTCGAACGGATATAGGTCACATAGACAAAGCTGGTCGTCTCTCTGGTCATTGGTCGTCTCCTTCGAGTTCTTGTTTCAGGTCGTGCAGCAGGCTGAGCCGCTGCCGTTCGAACTTCCGCACCCAGCGCTCATAGACTTCGTGCAGCGGCACCGGGTTGATGAAATGCAGCTTTTCGCGGCCGCGCTTGACCGTGCTCACCAGATTGGCCGCCTCCAGCAGGTCGAGGTGCTGGGTGGCGGATTGCCGTGCCATGTCCAGGTGTTCGCAAAGCTGACCGAGCGTCTGCCCATTCTGCTCGCACAGAAGGTCAAGCAGCCTCCTGCGGGTCGGGTCGCCCAGCGCTTTGAAAACCTTGTCGGCGTCCATCGACCTCACTCTGTGGTGAGACAGCAATAGGCAGGTAAATACCTGCATGTCAACTGGCAATTATCCGGGCTCGCAAGATTGGATGCGGCTATTCGGACTCGGACGTTGATTGCGCGATGGGCCGCGCCGGCCATGTACTTGATGTCGGTGCCCTGCTTAGCGGCGCCGAACTGCGGACGTGAACCTGCAGGATTTCGTCTGAAGTCCTGCTATTAGCGCTGCAGCAGGGATTTGACAGGATGCCTATCGACGGCCGAGATTTCATCGTTCGTTGGTGGACCATCATAAGCATTCGAGATTGGCCGAAGCCTCCCAACTTCGTCATCCTCGGGTCTGCGCTGCGTCGCTACGCTCCTTGCTTCGCCCGTGGATGACGAAGGCGCTGGGCGTTTGCGCCATGCGCCATGGTATGCAGTCCGTCACGCCCGCGATTCGTCAAAACTGCTCCAGGCGGATTTTAGGCGCCCTCGACCAGCACGATTTCGCCGTCGGCGACCTTTTGGCGGATGGCGACGGCGCGCTGGTATTCCGGCGAGTGGTAGCAATCATGTGCGGCGGCGAGCGATTCGAACTCGATGATGACGTTGCGCGCGCGGCCCGGCCCTTCGGCCTTTTCGTGCTGGCCGCCCCGCGCCAGGAATTTCGCGCCGAAGCGCTCGAAGGCAGGCTTGGCGGCGGCGACATAGTCCTTGTAGCCTTCGGCGTCGCGCACATCGACGCGGGCGATCCAATATCCCTTGGGCATTTGTTGTCTCCGAAGTCGTTCTTTTGGACTATGCCGAGCGCATTTCGTCAAGGATAGCTTCGGCCGCTGCGCGCCGGTCGCTTGCCGCGACGATTGGCCGGCCGACGACGAGGTGGCTGGCGCCGTTGCGGATTGCCTGTCCCGGTGTCACCACGCGCTTCTGGTCGCCATGGTCGCTGCCCGCCGGCCGGATGCCGGGCGTCACCACCGCCATGTCGGGCCCGACGATGCGGCGCACCGCCTCGGCCTCCGCCGCCGAGCAGACGATGCCGCCCATGCCGGCATGCAGCGCCTGTTCCGAGCGCCGCAGCACCAGTGTGTGTGGGTCATATTCGTAGCCCGCGTCGATCATGTCCTGCTCGTCCATCGAGGTCAGCACGCTGACGGCAAGCAGGCAAAGGTCGCTGTCGCGCGCTGCTTCCACCGCCGCCCCCATCGCCTTGGGATAGGCATGGATGGTCAGCATGGTCATGCCCATCTTAACGATGTTCTCGACGCCCTTGGCCACCGTGTGGTCGATGTCGAGCAGCTTCATATCGAGGAAGACCCTGGTTCCGCCGCTGGCCAGCTCCCTGGCGAAGTCGAGCCCGCCGGCGAAGGCGAGCTGGTAGCCGATCTTGTAGAACGAGACGACACCGTCGAGTTCGCGCACCGCCTGCTCGGCTTCCTTCACGGTGGGGACATCGAGACCGACGATCAGCCGGTCCTGCATCGTCGTGGCGATCATGCCTCGATCCGGGTGGACAGCATGCGCGAGGTTTCGATCAGCGTGCGGCATAGATGCTCCATCGATTTATGCAGTCTTTCGTCACGGAAATGGCCATCCTCGTCGAAGGCGCTGCCGCCCTCGGGCACCGAGCATTCCGGCGTCACCACCTCCATCTGGCAACGCACCAGCACGGCGCGCAGATGGTTGATGCAGCGGATGCCGGCAAAGTGTCCTTTGGAGGACGAGCAGAGGCCGGCAACTTTGCCGGCCAGCGGCCTCACCGGCCGGCCACCGTCCCTGCGCACCCTGCTCACCCAGTCGATCGTGTTCTTGAGCAGCGGCGGGATTGAGCCGTTGTATTCCGGCGTGGCGATCAGCAGACCGTCATGGGAAAAGATGAGACGGCCGAGTTTGCCAGCGTTTTCGGGAACGCCCTTTTCCTTTTCCAGATCCTCGTCGAGGATCGGCAGGGGATAGTCTGCGAGCGAGATGCGGGTCACCTCGGCGCCCTGCATGGCAAGTTCCTTTTGCGCCATGTCGGCAGTCCTGCCGCTATAGGCGCCGCTGCGCACCGAGCCGGCGAAGACGAGGATTTTCGGGATCACTGCCATTGGCCACCCTTGTTCCCGGACAGGTACAGCCAAGGACGGCTCAAATCAACGCATCGGGGCCACAAAACGGTCGGGATTGGCAGAAGCCCCCGAACTTCGTCATCCTCGGGTCTGCGCCGCGTGGCTGCGCTCCGTGGATGACGAAGTGAGAGATGTTTCCGCCAATCGCCAAGGTATGCAGCCAGCGCTAGGAACCGCGAACGATTGTGCGTCGAGGAACCTAATGCGCTCCGCGCCGGTAGATCCACAGCTGCGTCGGCGGGATGTTGCGAATGACGAAATGGAAATGTTCGACGCTGTAGTCGCCGCGGCCGGGCGGGATTGGTGACATCGGGCCATAGGTCAGCTGCACGATCGGCCGTCCGGCCGGGATGCGGTCGAGCAGGCTCTCGATATAGGCGATGCGCTGGGCGACCGGAAAGTTGAGCAACGGCACACCGGAAACGACGGAATCAAAGATCATTCCGCTTTTCTCGCCAAGCGTGGCGTTGAGGTTGAAGGCATCGCCCTCGATGACGTTGACGCCGGGATAGAGCCGCCGCAAATGGCGCACGAAATCGGTGGAATATTCGACCGCGTAGAGATTTTCGGGCCGCACGCCCTGGGCCAAGATAGCCCGGGTGATGACGCCGGTGCCGGGACCGACTTCCAGTACCGGAAGGCCGGATTTCGGATTGACGATCGAGGCCATCTTGCGGGCGGTGATCGAACTGGTCGGCACGATCGAGCCGACCGTCTTCGGCTTATCGATCCAGCCCTTGAAGAATTTGAGCTCGTCGTCGAACTTTTCGGCAAGCGCCTTGCGCAGTCCGGGACGTGTCATGCAAGCTCTCCTCAGCGCTCCCCTTCAAGGTACTTAACACTTGAGCGGCGCAAGGCAAGGCGCGGTCAGGCGCATGTCGTGGATAAGATAATTTTCGTCGCGTCTCAAAACAACGCGCGAGTCACGGATTTTCGCGGCCCAAACCGGCTTCCGCCGCTGGGGGACTTGCATCAATGCTCGCCGAAGGATTCGAAGAAATCCTTCATGCGGGCGAAAAAGCCGCTCGATTGGGGCGAATTGTCCTGCGAGGAGAGCTGCTCGAACTCCTCCAGCAACTCGCGCTGGCGGCGGGTCAGGTTCTGCGGCGTCTCGACCGCGGTCTGGATGTAGAGGTCGCCGACATTGGGCTGGCGCAGCACCGGCATGCCCTTGCCCTTGAGGCGGAACTGGCGTCCGTTCTGGGTGCCTTCCGGCACTTTCACCTTGGTCTGCGTGCCATCCAGCGTCGTCACCTCGAAGGAGCCGCCAAGGGCGGCCGTCGTCATCGAGATCGGCACCTTGCAATAGAGATCGGCGCCGTCGCGCTGGAAGAACTCGTGCGGCTTGACCGCCAGGAAAATATAGAGGTCGCCCGACGGCCCGCCGCGCAGGCCTGCCTCGCCTTCATTGGCAAGCCGGATGCGGGTGCCGTCCTCGATGCCGGCCGGGATGTTGACCGACAGCGAACGCTCCTCGGTGACGCGGCCCTGGCCGGCGCATTTCGGGCATGGGTCCTTGATCGTCTGCCCGCGCCCCTGGCATTGCGGGCAGGTACGCTCGATCGAGAAAAAGCCTTGCGTGGCGCGCACCTTGCCGTGGCCGTTGCACATCGAGCAGGTGACGGGCTGGGTGCCGGGCTTGGCGCCGCTGCCCGAGCATTCCGAGCAGGAGATCGAAGCCGGCACGCGGATCTGGGCGGTCTTGCCGGCGAAAGCCTCTTCCAGCGAGATTTCCATGTTGTAGCGCAGGTCGGCGCCGCGCTCGCGCCCGCCCGACGAGCGACGCTGGCGCCCGCCCATCATGTCGCCGAAAATATCCTCGAAAATGTCGGCGAAGCCGCCGGCGCCGAAGCCTTGCGCGCCGCCATTCATGCCGCCTTGCTCGAAGGCCGCATGGCCGAAGCGGTCATAGGCCGCCCGCTTCTGCGGGTCCTTCAGCGTCTCGTAGGCTTCGTTGATTTCCTTGAACTTGTGCTCGCAGGAATGATCGCCGGGGTTGCGGTCGGGATGGAACTGCATTGCGAGCTTGCGGAAAGCGCTCTTGAGCTCCTTCTCGTCGGCGCCTTTCTGGACGCCCAGCGTTTCGTAGAAATCAGCTTTCATTTTTTCCCGCTGTCCGGATGCTCAACGTCTTCAAGCATTGTTGCGTCTCTTGCCGGCACTGACGTTTCGATTTAGGTGCGATGGAACCGCGATGCCAGTGTCGACGCAGGTTTGGCCGCTTTTTTTCGGCCAGACCCGCTGTTTTTGTGCAAAGGGTTGCAAAAAAGCCCGGCTTTGCGCCGGGCTTTCGCTCTATTTTGCCGTCAAACGGCTCAGGCGGACTTCTTCTTGTCGTCGTCCTCGTCGATTTCCTCGAAATCGGCATCGACCACGTCACTGTCCTTGGCGGCGTCCGCCTTGGCGTCGGCTTCCGCCGCTTCCTTCTGCGAAGCCTCGTACATGGCCTGGCCAAGCTTCATCGAAGCCTCGGCAAGCGCCTGCGACTTGGCCTCGATGTCGGCCGCGTCGGCGCCCTCCGTGGCGGTCTTCAGCGCCGCGATGGCGTCGGAGATCGCCGTGCGGTCGGCTTCCGAGACCTTGTCGCCATATTCCTTCAGCGACTTCTCGGACGAATGCAGCAGCGCTTCGGCCTGGTTGCGGGCTTCGACCAGAGCACGCCGCTTCTTGTCGGTCTCGGCATTGGCCTCGGCGTCCTTGACCATCTTCTCGATGTCTGCGTCCGAAAGACCACCCGATGCCTGGATGCGGATCTGGTGCTCCTTGCCGGTGCCCTTGTCCTTGGCCGAGACGTTGACGATGCCGTTGGCGTCGATGTCGAAGGTGACCTCGATCTGCGGCACGCCGCGCGGCGCCGGCGGGATGCCGACCAGGTCGAACTGGCCGAGCGCCTTGTTGTCGGCGGCCATTTCGCGCTCACCCTGGAAGACGCGGATGGTCACGGCCGATTGACTGTCCTCGGCCGTCGAGAACACCTGGCTCTTCTTGGTCGGGATCGTCGTGTTGCGCTCGATCAGGCGGGTGAACACGCCACCGAGCGTCTCGATGCCGAGCGACAGCGGCGTCACGTCAAGCAAAAGCACGTCCTTGACGTCACCCTGCAGCACGCCTGCCTGGATGGCGGCGCCCAGAGCGACGACCTCATCCGGGTTGACGCCCTTGTGCGGCTCCTTGCCGAAGAACTGCTTCACGATCTCCTGGATCTTGGGCATGCGGGTCATGCCGCCGACCAGAACGACCTCGTCGATCTCGCCGGCCTTTAGGCCGGCATCCTTGAGCGCCGCCTTGCAAGGGGCAATCGTGCGCTGGACCAGGTCATCGACCAGCTGCTCGAACTTGGCGCGCGTCAGCTTCAGCGTCAGGTGCTTCGGCCCGGTCGCGTCGGCAGTGATGAAGGGCAGGTTGATTTCGGTCTGCGTTGTCGACGACAGCTCGATCTTGGCCTTTTCAGCCGCCTCCTTGAGGCGCTGCAGGGCGAGCTTGTCGTTCTTCAGGTCGATGCCCTGTTCCTTCTTGAACTCAGTCGCCAGGTACTCGACCAGGCGCATGTCGAAATCCTCGCCGCCCAGGAAGGTGTCGCCATTGGTCGACTTGACCTCGAACACGCCGTCGCCGATTTCGAGCACCGAAATGTCGAACGTGCCGCCGCCAAGGTCATAGACGGCAATGGTCTTGCCTTCCTTCTTGTCGAGGCCATAGGCAAGTGCCGCAGCCGTCGGCTCATTGATGATGCGCAGCACTTCGAGGCCGGCGATCTTGCCGGCGTCCTTGGTTGCCTGGCGCTGGGCGTCGTTGAAATAGGCCGGAACGGTGATGACCGCCTTCTCGACCTTCTCGCCGAGATAGGCTTCCGCCGTTTCCTTCATCTTCTGCAGGATCATGGCCGAAATCTGCGAGGGCGACTGCTTCTTGCCGCCGGCCTCGACCCAGGCATCGCCATTGTCGCCCTTGATGATCTTGTAAGGGACAAGCTTCTTGTCCTTTTCCGTCACCGGATCGTCATAGCGGCGACCGATCAGGCGCTTGACCGCGAAGATGGTGTTTTCAGGATTGGTGACCGCCTGGCGCTTGGCCGGCTGGCCGACGAGACGTTCGTCGTCGCCGCTGATGGCGACGATGGAAGGCGTCGTGCGCGCCCCTTCCGCATTCTCGATTACCTTAGGCTCTTTGCCATCCATGATGGCGATACAGGAATTGGTGGTGCCAAGATCGATACCGATTACTTTTGCCATTTTTCTAGTCTCTCCGCTAAGCAGGCTCTCAGGACCCGTACAGGCATTCCGACGAAAGCCCCTGTTCACAAGAAATTCCGTTCCGGCAACCGGCATTCCGGCACCGAACGGCTTGGCGCGTATATAAGAACAGGCTGCAGCGCGCGCAAGCATTCTGCGCAAGGCTTCCATGAACCTTTCCACTTCCGCCTGCGACTGATCTCCAGGTGCCGCATCGTGCGGCCCGGAAAGGAAGCCCCATGACCAATAACCCAGAGGCACCACGGTCTTCGGGAACAACAGGAGCTCGGCGCGGCCACCGCCTTCGGGACGGGGTCGATGCGCTGGGTTTTCCGCTGGTTCCGTTGACCCTGCGTAAGAGCAGGCGTATCGTGACAATGAGGAAAGCAGACAATTCGATCGGGGAAAAACGAGCCGGACCGCCGCGCCTTGCCCTGATTTGCGCGGCCCAACCGGACATTTCTCCCGTCGACTACGGGGGGAATGTCATGTCTCGCATCCGCGGCTCGTTCGTGTCGTCTCTCGATGGACATTTGCGCAGTATCGCGCACGCAAGCAGCGGATTGCTGACGCTGGCGCTAAGCGCCGGTCTGTGGCTGGGCGCTGCCCAGGCGCAGGAAACCCAGATCATCTACCCCGGTTCCATGGCAGTGACCGGATTTTCCGGCACCATCATTCCCAATCTCGACGAGGGCCTGCCGCCAGGCGTCGATCCGGTCGACGAAACCTTCATCGACGCCACGCGCGCAACCTTGCGCGTGTTCGACGTCTCGCATCTGGGCGGGCCAGCCGCCGGCCAGCTCGTCAATACGCCGCCGCCTTTCGAGGTGACGGCAGAGCAGATCGGCCAGGTGTTCGGCGTCACCTATGACGACGGCGTGCGCGACGGCGTTCCATCAGGCATTCCAAACCTCTATGCCGCCGCCACCTCGTTGCACGGCATCCGCATCGTCACGCCCGATACCGACGATGATGGCAGGCCTGAGCGGCAGCGCCGCGGCGCGGCCGGCGCCATCTTCATGGATGGCCAGTTCGGCACCGAAAACGGCGGCGGACCGGGCACCATCTGGAAGATCGACGGCATCACCGGCCAGGTCTCCAAGTTTGCCGACATCGACACCAACAGCGGTCCCGGCATCGGCAATCTTACCTTCGATCCCAGCCATCGCCAGCTCTTCGCTTCCGATCTCGATACCGGACTGATCCACCGCATCGATGCCGCCGGCGCGCTGATCGACAGCTTTGACCATGGCGTTGCCGGGCGTCCGGCGCATGGGCTGGCTCCCGTCGCCGACGATGGCTCGGTGATGGACATACAGGGCGCGGCCTTCGACAGCGAAGACCCCGACAGCTGGGGCTATACCCAGGACGAGCGCCGCATCTGGGCCGTTTCCTATCATGGCGGCCGGCTCTACTATTCGGTCGGCGAACAGTCGGAAATCTGGTCGGTGGGCATTGCCCGCGACGGCACTTTTGCCGGCGATCCGCGCTGGGAACTGACGGTCAAGGCCGACAAGGACTACGCCGTCACCGACATTGCCTTCGACAACAGCGGCTTCATGTACCTGGCCCAGCGCGGCCCGGTCGAGAACCGCTACGACTACAGCCAGTTCGCCGATTCCGGCAAAGGCGAGGTCATCCGCTACTTCAGAGAGAACCCGGACGATCCGGAAACGGAATCGGTCTGGGTCGAAGTGCCGCAGGAATACGCGGTCGGTTTCCCACAGGGCAACAGGCAGTCGGCCGGCGGTCTCGACCTGCAATATGGCTATGACGCCGACGGCAATCTCGACACTTCGGTCTGCACGCAGACGCTGGTCAACACCGGCGACAAATTGCGCGACAATCCGACTCTCGCCGAGCAGCTCGCCGCCGGCGGGCCGTTCGCCGTGCATGGCGTGCAGATCACGCCCAAGGAGCTGGTCAAGCCGGCCAACGTGCCGCCCTTCGGCTCCTGGTTCGTCGACTTCGACAGCTATTTCGACGACCCGGAGGTCGAGGGCCATGTCGGCGACGTCGCCGTTTGGCATCCCTGCGAAGGCCGCGCCGGCTATTATGAGGAAATTCCGGGCGGTTATCTGCCGCCCTTCTATCCGCCGGACTTCCCACCGCCCGGCAATCTGCCTCCATGTCTCGATGTCGACGACGTCCAGTACTATTGCACGCCCTCCGGCCTCGAGGCCGATCTCTATCTCCATGACCATGCCGGCTTCGGCGGCGATTCGATCAAGGCCCAGTCCAGGACGCCAGGTGTCGGGGTAACCACCCGGCAGTCGCATGCGCCCGGCAAGCCCTACACGATCGACATCACCGGCCACTATCCGGGCGACACAGTCGATGTCGGGCTCTGCTTCTACAGGAAGTCCGACAAGGACAAGGGCGGCTACTACCCTTGCTGCAAGATGACTTTGCCGCTCAGAACCCCAGCCGTCAGCTGCGAACGTTGAGGAGGGGAAGATGAAAAATCTCGCACTCTCCCCGTTCGCCCAGAGCAGCCAATTAACCGGCACTCAAACAACCGTCATGGAGACGATCATGAAACCCCTGTCATACGCCAGGCGCGGCACGCGCTGGCTGATGGCGGCCGGTATCGCGGTCGCCATGCTGGCCCCGGTGCAAGGCTTTGCGGAAGACGCCGCCCCGATCACCCCGGAGCTGAAGCTCGATCTCGACAGTTCGCGCGTCATCAATCCGAGGCCCGACCGGGTCTTACCCTTCTTCACCAAGAAAGGCACTCAACGGGGCTGCGACTATGTCGTCTATTCGCTGAGCTTCGGCCTGCGCGGCGATCCGCGGGGCCTTGCCGACCCGAGCCTGGAGGCCAGGCTGAAGAAAGTCCGGGTCGATTTCAAGGACCAGCTTCCACACGGCCTTGAGATCGTCAACGTCGATGTGTCCGGCGACGGCACGGATGCGTCCGGCGGACCGCTGCCGGGGGCGACGATCAGCACGTCGGCAAATCCGAACGATACGGCTGTTGTTTCCGATTTCCGCATCTCTACTTCCGATCTCGACGGCGTCGGGGCTCCCAACGAGCGCGTCATCAACTTCAAGATCACGGCCAAGATCGATCATGCGGCATTTCCCGCGCCGACGATCGTCGACAACCAGGGCATGATCAAGTTGACCGCCGGACCAGGCACCGGGACCATTATCCCGTCGCAGGATCCGGGCAAGCCCGACGACGGCGACTTCAAGACCGGCGAAAAGACCTCGATCAAGATCGATGTCAGCAAGTGCAATCCGCCACCACCGCCTCCCGGCAAGGAGTGCTTCAAGGTGGAGCGCGGCACGGTCGACTGCGTGCCCGGCGGCGGCGCCTTCATCTACCACATGCCGGTCGGCCCGGAGATGGGCGGCAAATGGGTGCAGGTGTCGACGACCACGCCCGGCATCACCATCATCCCCGACACGCAGCTGGTGCCGGCGGGCGGCGGTGTGCTCAACTGGAAGATCGTCGGCGCATCGCCCGGTGACGTCATCCACCTCGTCGTCACCGGCATCGAAACCTATGCCGGTCCGAAGGAAGGCTGGGGCCTGTGCTGCACGCAGACGATCGACATCGTCATCCCGCGTGACCAGAGATGCCCGCCCAAGGACAAGGAACCGGATCTCAAGGTCGAGAAACGCGCCGACGTGTCGCGTTGCACGATGGGCGGCGGCTGCGACTTCACCATCAGGGTCACCAATGTCGGCACCGGTGCCTACCACGGCAAGATCGTGCTCGACGAAGTGACGCTGCCGGCCGGCTCGACGCTCGATTCAGGCCCCAATCCGCCCTGGGTCTGCGTGCCCGGCACCACCCCGATGACGTGCACCTATCCGGTGACCACGCTCAATCCGGGAGCCTCGGTCGACCTCAAGCTCGGCTTCAAGCCGGCCGGGGGCTGGCAAGGCGGCGCCTTGCGCAACTGCGCCACCTATAATTATGGGGCCAGCGGCAAGCCGCTTTTCGGCAGCCAGTCGAACGATCGCGGCTGTGCCTCGATCCCGATCTGCCGGCGTGGCGATCGTGACCGCGACTGCCGGCCGCCGGTCGAAAAGAAGGTCGACCTGATCCTGAAGAAGCGCGCCCGCATCCCGGTCTGCACGGCCGACGGCATCTGCTACTTCGTGATCGACATCATCAACAACGGCACATCGACCTATAACGGGCCGCTGACGGTGATCGACAGCTATCCGTCCGGTGCACCGTCCTCCTCGACCTTCGGCCCGAGCCCACCCTGGACATGCGGACCAAATGGCCCCGGCCAGTTCCGCTGTGACAATGCGGGGATCTCGCTGCCTCCGGGCGCCTCGACACCGATTGTCGTCAAGGCGGTCATGCCCGCCGGCTACCAGTCGGACACGGTCGAGAACTGCGCGGTGGTGAAGGCCATCCCCGGTGAGGTCGACCTCACCAACAACAAGGCTTGCGCCAAGGAACGCTTCGGTCATCCCAATGGCGGCAAGCCGGCCCTGCGCATCACCAAGGTGTGCAACGCCTCGCTCGCCGGTGCCGCGGTCGTCTCTTGCCGCATCACTGTCATCAGCCTTGGCACCGCTGCCCCCACCGGCCCGGTGCGGGTCAACGATGCCGCCACGCTGCTGGCTGGCGGCGCGCCCGTCCAGATCCAGTCCGTCACTCCTGACGGCGCGGAATGGGCGTGCGGACCGGTTCCGGCCAATGCGCTGTCGTGCCAGATCCCCGGTGCCGTGATGACACCTGGAACCAGCCGCCACTTCGACGTGACGGTTTCGGCGAACGGCGCGTTCGAGAACTGCGCGCGCGGCTCGTATGGTCCGGCGCCGGGCGACGACATCGTCTATCCGATCGGCCAGGCCTGCGCCAAGGGCGGCGGCTCTTCGACCATCCGCGTCGAAAAGACCGGCGACCGCGAATGCAAGCTCGGCCAACCCTGCTCGTTCGAGATCACCATCACGAACGACGGCACAAGCCCCTTCTCCGGGCCGGTCCGCATCGGTGATGCGATCGGCGTGGAGGGTCTCGGCAGGCTGGAAGGGGTTGAGATCACTTCGATCGATCCGCCCTTCGGCTGCTCGCCGGAACCGACAAGCTTGCCGCTGTCCTGCATTGCCAACCTGACGCTCGGCGCAGGCGAAAGCCAAATGCACCATGTCACCGTGGTCATTCCCGACGACGGCCGCCTGGCCAATCTGCAGGGCAACGTCAGCGGCCAGAACTGCGTTGGCGTCCTGTCTCCCGACACACGGGTGCAGGGCGGTGGCGACGTGCTTTCCGGCGATCAGACCAACATCCAGGGCGATCGCGGCAAAGCCTATGCCTGCCATCCCTTCTCCATCAGCCACGAGACGAAGAAGGAATGCTCGGCAGGCTTCGTCCTGAACGGCGCCGGCCGGTGCGTCTGCCCGCCCGGTACGACGTTCCGCAACGGCCAGTGTTCGCCGGGTGGCGGTATCGTGCCGAAGCCGGAGCCGAAGCGCTGCGTGCTGCTCGAAGGCCAGATCCGCACCGAGGACGGACGCTGCGTCTGTCCACGCGGAACCGGGCTTGAGAACGGCAAATGCGTCAGGACCGACAAGCCCGAGCAGTGCGTGATCCGTGGCCAGGTCCACAATGCCGATGGCGATTGCGTCTGCCCCAAGGGTACGGAAGTCAGGGACAACGCCTGCCGTCCGATCCGGCCGAAGCCCGAGCAGTGCACGATCCGTGGCCAGGTCCACAATGCCGATGGCGATTGCGTCTGCCCCAAGGGTACGGAAGTCAGGGACAACGCCTGCCGTCCGATC
>NZ_JAMYUW010000060.1:0-30269 GCF_040323315.1 Mesorhizobium sp. M0047
ATTCCTCACATTCGCCCTCGCCCGCGCCCGGCGACCCCGCCGCGGCGCCCCGCCCCCCCCCCGCCCCCCCCCTCGGGGGGTGTTCAAGCGCCAGCATAAATTCCACTCACCCCGCCGTCCGCGCCAGCTGCATATCCACGAACTGCACGCCCTTGGCCGCCACCCCAGCCCATTCCGATTCCACGTCGAGTTCGAGATACCGCACCCATAGCCTACGCGCCTCCAGCAAATTGCCGGCGTCGAATTCCAGCCTCGCCAGGTTGAACACTGGATCGGCATAGGTCTTGTCCAGTGCGATTGCCTTCTGCAAATGCCTTCGCGCCGAAGCCTCGCGGCCTTGCTCGCTCATCAGTCCGGCGAGGTTGAACCACGCCTCGACGAAAGCCGGATCAAGCTTTATCGCCCGGGCATAATCGTGTGCGGCGTCCGCCGCGTGGCCGCCGGCGCGGAGGCAGTTGGCGCGGTTGAAGGCCGCAATCGCGTCGCTCGGATCGATGGTCAGACAGCGCTGGTAGAGTGCGGCAGCGCCATCATGGTCGCCGCCCTCCTCCGCAGCCTCGGCCTCGGCGAACAGCTCTTCCAGCGTGTCGTCGCGCTCTGCCCCGGCCGTCCCGAGATCGAACAGCAACTGCCCGTCGAGTTCGCTCTGGCCGCCTTCGAGATAGATCGCGTCGGCGCGCCCGTGCTGCGAGCCGACATTGAGCGACTTGGCGGTGAGCGAAGCGACCGGGCCGGAACGATGGACGGAGCGCGCGATCGCGCCCCATGTCGCACCACCGGCGATGAGCCCGGCATATTTGCGCGCCAGGATCAGGTCGCGGAAGGAGTACGGTTCGGCGTCATGCTCGAACGCATCGAACAGGCTGAGCAGGTCGAGGTCGGCGCCCGATAGCCGCGATTGCTCGATCAGCGATTGCCGCGACAGCGAGGATGCTTCCGGCACCTTCATCAGCCCGAGTAGCCGCAGGAAACCGTTCTCGCTGAGGAGTACCCGCCCAGCCGCACCCTGGGCGACGATGCAGCGCTCGATCTCGGAGTCGCCGTTCTTCGTCAATCCAGCCTTGGGGAGCAACGTGCGGCCGAACACGACATGGGTCGTGCGCCGGGTTATACCACGCCGCAACTGGCCGTGCTGGCGATCCACTTCGCGCGCGGCCAGCCTAAGCGGAAACGCCGCCAGCGCGCCGACAGTGCCGAAGACGGCCTTCGGGACGGCCGGTGCCGTCATTTCTTGCTCTTGCCGACCGCCTTCAGCAGATTGGCCTTCAGCGGATTTTCAGCAGCGCCGCCCGCTGCCGCCTTCCTGGCGGCGGGCTTGGCAACCTCGTCGGCCTTGCTCTTCGACTTGGCCGGCGGCTTCGATTGCGACAGGCTCGCCTTCAGCGCATCCATCAGATTGATGACATTGCCGCGCTCGGGTGCCGCCGCGATGATCGGCTTGTGGCCCTTCAGCTTCTCGCGGATCATCGCCATCAGCGCGATCTCATAGCGGTCCTCGTAGTTCTTCGGATCGAAGGTGGTTTCCTTCTGCTTGATCAGGGCTTCGGCGAGCTGCAGCATTTCCGGATCGGGCTTGCCGGCCGGGATGTTGCCAAAATATTCAGCCGTGCCACGCACTTCGTTCGGGTTCCTCAACGTGCACACGAACATGCCGTTCTCGCGCGCGCCGATCGTCACCACGCGTTCCCTGCTGGACAGCACAAGGCGGGCGATCGCCAGCTTGCCGGATTTGCGCATGGCTTCGCGCAGCACGGCGAAGGTCTCTTCCGCCATCGCGCCATCGGGCGCCAGATAGTACGGCGCGTCCTGATAGATGACGTCGACGTCACCCTCGTCGACGAAAGCCTCGATGTTCATCGTGTGGTTGGATTCGATGCGCACCGCGTCGAGGTCGGCATCATCGATGATGATGTACTGCTTGTCCTCGTATTCGTAACCCTTGACCAGGTCAGAACGCTCGACGAGCCCGAGTTCCGGGTCGACCGGCTTCATATTGATGCGGTTATGGGTCGTCTTGTGCAACTGGTTGAACGAGATGCGTTCGCTGGCACTGGTGGCGGGGTATAGCCGCACCGGACAGCTGACCAGACTGAGTTTGAGGTAACCTTTCCAACTTGCCCTGGGCGCCATGAAACACTCCTACGCGGTCATGCACTGACATTTTAGCTTGAGCATGATCTTATCCGAAAACCGGTTCCCACTTTTCGGGATCATACTCACTGCAGCGCTTTTCGTCCGAAGGACGAACGAGGCTGCGGAAATCCTACACCGACCCCGCACGATAAAGGGAAATTCCTGACGAAATGTTCCGGTACGTCTTTGTGGTCGTGGGGCAAGAATAATTCAAATTGTCGAAAGCGTCGATGGACTCTGGGCTCGGCTTCGCCGGACCTGGGTTCCTCGCCCCCATGAAATGGGGGAGAGGTGGCTCGGCGAAGCCGAGACGGAGAGGGGGAATGGCGCAACCCTATCCCAAGCTGGATCAGAGAAGCCATCTTCAACCGCTGGCGCCGCCCCCTCTCCGTCCGCTTCGCGGACACCTCTCCCCCATTTCATGGGGGCGAGGAACTTAGTTCTTCAAGGTAGGCAAATCCCGCGCGAACTCGTCAATCTCCGCCCATGGATCCCCCGATGTCGCCAGCAGCCCCGGCAGCGAGGAATAATTCAGGTCCTGCGGCGCATCGATGGATTCGAGGTCGCTCCAGCTCACCGGTGTCGAGGCCGGCAGATTGGTGCGGGCGCGCAGCGAATAGGGCGCCGCCGAGGTGTGGCCGCGCGCGTTGCGGTGATAGTCGATGAAGATGCGCTTCTTTCGGTTGTCCTTGCCCATGGTGGTGGTGAAGGTGTCGGGTGCGGTGGCGGCCAGATGCGTGGCTATGGCGCTGGTCGCCTGGTGCAGCTTCTTCCAGTTCTGCTTGCCCGTCACCGGCACGGTGATGTGGATGCCGCTGCCGCCGGAGGTCTTGGCGAAGGGCACCAGCCCCAGCCCCTCCAGCTCGCCTTTGATGTGCACTGCGGCCTCGATCACCTCGCGCCACGAAATCCCCTCGCCGGGATCGAGGTCGAAAACGATCTGGTCGGGTTTGTCGAGGCTGGTGCGGTGGGTGCCCCAGGTGTGGAATTCGACGACGCCGAACTGCGCCAGCGCCAGATAACCTTTTGCCCCTTCGACCGAGAGGTAGGATTTGGTCTCGCCCTCGGAGTTGGTCGCCTCGAACGTCACCACGGAGGGCGGCATGCCGGTAAAGGCGTGACGCTGGAAGAAACAGTCCTTCGGCAGGCCGGTCGGGCAGCGCACCAGCGACACCGGCCGGCCGAGAATGTGGGGCAGCATGAAGTCACCGACCAGCGCGTAATAGACGGCGATGTCGAGCTTGGTCGGGCCGGTCTTGCCGAACAGCCGCCGTGTCGGGTTGGTCACCCAGATGGTGGCGAGATCAGCTTCCGAGATCAGGCGCTTGCGTGTTGACGATACCGGCGTCGACAGGCCGACATCGCGCAATCCCCGAAACACCGCGTGGCGCAACGCATTGTCCGATGTGCGGTTGGCGTAGTGGATGCGGGCCGAGAGCAGCGGCTTCACCCAGTTCATCTCGCGCATGATTTCGCGCGGCGCCCCCTCCGGCGCCGTCGCTCCTGCTGTGAGCGGCTCCAGCCTGGCGAGCAATTCAGCCGCGGTCCCAGCATCAAATCCGGTGCCGACCTTGCCGCGATAGTGCAATTCACCGTCCTCGAATTCGGCCAGGCCGAGGGCTGCAAGACCTTCGGCCGCATCCGATGTGGTATAGCCGGCAATGACGAAGTCATCGCTTTGCAGTGCCTTGGTCTTGGTCCAGCTCTTGGTGCGGCCGCTCTGATAGGTTGCGGTGGCGCGCTTGGATACGATACCCTCCAGCCCGAGTTCCGACGCCTGGTCGTAGAGCCCCTGCCCGGAGCCCTCGACATGGTCGGAAAACTGGATGGCGGAATTGGCGCCGAGGCCGGACAGCAATTGCGCCAACAGCGCCTTGCGCCGGATCAACGGCGCCTTGGTAAGGTCCCAGCCGTCGAGATGGAGAAGGTCGAAGGCGTAGAAGTGCAGCTTGCTGCCGGCGCCCTCGGCCAGCGCGTCCTGCAAAAGCGCGAACCGGCTAATGCCCTTGGCGTCGAGCACGACGATCTCGCCGTCGATGATGGCGTCGCGGCATGGCAGCTTGGCGAAAGCGCTGGCCAAGTCGCCATAGCGTTTCGTCCAGTCGATGCCACCACGGGTGATCAGCCTGACCACACCCTCAGCGACATGCGCCATGGTGCGGTAGCCGTCGAATTTGATCTCGTGCAGCCAGGCCTCTTTGGTGCCCTCGCCATCTGGTGGTTTTGGCACCTGCGTCGCCAGTTGCGGTTCGATGCGGCTAAGTGCCGGGGCCTTGAACGCGCCCGGCAGCATGCCAGGTTTCAGCGAACCCAGCTTGGGTGCGGGTTTGGCTGCCGGTTTCGCTGGCGCCACGAGCTCCTCGATGCGTTTCCCGGATTTGACGCTTTCGGGCCGCGCTGTGAGAATGTCGAGCGCGGTGTCGGAAGCGAGATCACGCTCCTTGAACAGCAGCCAGTTTTTCTTGCTCGGGTCCTCGCCGGGCTTCGGCTTCAGCCGGGTCAGCATCCAGCCGCCATTGAGCTTCTCGCCGGCCAGCCGGAACTTGAAGGCACCGGTCTTGAAACTCTTTTCGACGTCGTCCATCGGCGCCCAGGTGCCGGTGTCCCAGACGATCATCGGCCCGCCGCCATACTCACCCTCGGGGATGACACCCTCGAAGTCGATATATTCGAGCGGATGATCCTCGGTCTCGACCGCCAGGCGCTTGTCGGCCGGATTGAGCGAAGGCCCGCGCGGCACCGCCCAGCTCTTCAGCACATCGCCGACCTGCAGGCGCAGATCGTAGTGATCTGCGGTGGCGTGATGCTTGTGGACGACGAAGCGGTTGCCTTCGCTGGCAATGAGCCCACCGGCCGGTTCCGGCGTCTTCGAGAATTCGCGCTTGGCGCGGTAGGTTTTGAGCTTGGGGGACGGCAAAGCTGCCAATCTCCCCCCTTGCGGGGGAGATGTCCGGCAGGACAGAGGGGGGTGCTGTCCCACCAGCATTTCGGATTTCCCGGAGCGGTACGAACGGATGGAAGTCACGCTCTCAATCGTCGGTGGCCGGCACGAGTTCCAGTTCCGCCGGTGACAGCCCCTGCTGCAGCTGGCTCAACCGGAATTCATCGACCCAATAAGCCTCGCCGTCGACCAGAACGCGGGCCTGGTAGGTGCCGGCGGAGAAGCTCTGCGCGGTGATGTAGACCTTGTGGCGATCGAGCGCCTTGCGAACTGCTGCGCGCTTGGAGTTCTGGCCGATGACGGGACTGAACATGACGCTGCCCTCGGTCGCCCTGACACATAACGCGGCCGCTTCCGCAGCCTGGCGACTGGCCTCAAGGATGACGGAGACGCGCAGTCCTGTCAATTTCAGGCGTTGGCGCTAGGCACGAACGGCAACGCGGCGAACTTTTCGCCATGGGTTACGGGCGGCCCTTGCCGGAGCTGTCTTCAGCTGCCGACAGGGACCGCCCACCCGCCTTGCGTCCTTCCCAAGACAGGAGATCAGATAAGCGCATCGACCCCGACCCGCTTTGACTTGGATCAACTGCGAAATGCGGCCATGGGCTTTCCCCTTGGCAAGCGGCACCTGCCCAGCCGGCGCGCCACGATATGGCGAACGATCATGGCGCCGGCGCAAAGCTATTGGTCCTGCGAAAAACTCCGCCGCTGTCGAAATCCGCTCCCAGCGAACGACATTGGTGCGGCGCCGACGAACATCGCGGCGTTGATCACGCCAGACAACAGGGAGCCCCAGCATGGCCAAGATGCTTGTCATCTACAAAACCCCCGCCGATCCGGCGGCCTTCGACCGTCACTATTTCGATATCCACCTGCCGCTCGCAAAGCAGCTTCCCGGCCTGCGGCGCTACGACGTCAGCAAGCAGCCGATCGTGAATCTATCGCCGGGCGAGGTGCCCTACATCGTGGCGACCCTCTATTTCGACAGTCTGGAGGCCATTCGCATCGCCTTTGCCAGCGAGATCGGCAAGGCCTGCGCAGTTGACCGGCGCATATACGCACCTCATGACGACGATGCGATGATGCTGCTTTTCGATTCAGAGGCGATGTGAAGTGTAAGACGGTCGGTCCGGAGTGCGTCAAACAAAGAGTTTGCAGGGGTAGCCGCCCTCAGGGCTTCAATCGGCGCAGGCCGCGCACCAGGCTTTGAACGGTCGTGAACAGCCGCGGATTGGATCGCACCGTGCGCTCGGCCCGTCCGCGAAGCGAAGCGACGGCCGCCACGCTCTTGCCGAGCAGCGTCGGCGTTTCGTCGATCTCGGCCAGAACGGAGCCCTCGGCGCCGAACTGATCCTTGTAGGACTGCCCACCCACCGAAAGGTCGAAATAGTCGAAGCCCTTCTGGCGCGCCCATACCATCAACCGACCCATGATCAAAATGCCGGCCGAGACGTTGCCCACCAGGTCCTGGTCTATCCCGATCACGAGCGTGTGCAAGGTGCCTTGTCGGACCAGCGTGTACTGCGCGGCGACCCAATCCTCACCGGTACGCAATCCGAAGACCCGCACCGATCCGTCTGACAGGCCCTGAAGGGCGGCATCTCGATAGAAATCGACAACCGCCGGCTGGGCCAGCAGGTCGAAACGCCCCAATCGGCGAAAGCGCTTGAGCCGCATCTCGACAAGCGTCGCGAAGATAGTCGACACCAGGGCCGGCGTGTCGGCCTCGACCAGATCCGTCTGGCCGTGCCGCTCAAGCCGGCGCCAATCCTTGTTGAAGGTTTTGACAAAGGACGGCCTGCCATTGCGCTTGATCAGGGTTTCCGGGTCGCCGTCCAGGACGAGGCCGGATGTGATCTGGTTGGAATCGCGAGAGGCCGCCAGCATCGCCAATGGATTGGCCACGCCGTACAGCTGGCGCGGAATTCCCCTGATATGGATCCGATCCGCGGGCGGCAGGACGGACCGCACCGCCGCCCATGCCGCTTCGGCACCCTGGCTGGTCCACGGGCTCGCGTCCGCCAAAAGCGGCGCTGAATAGTCGCAGACATCGCAGCTCAGCCATTCTATCACCCGATGTCCGAACCTCGAACTCCGCATCAGCGGCATGAGCATTTTAAGGTCGCCAGTTCCGGCGTCAGCCACCTCAACGACCAGCAGTTCGGCGCCTGCGGGCATCAGCCGCTTGGCGACCTCCTCGACCCACGCGTAATGCTGATGGGCGGTGCAAACACCATCTGCCTGGCATTGAAGCCAGAGTGGTTTGACCGCTTCGAGGCTGGTGTGCAGCCGCGCTGAGTAGGCATCGTTGGCGACGGTTACGGGACTGGAAGCCTGCCCTTCGGACAAGCCGGTCGCCGCAGCACTTTGCGCTGCCTGGCCTGCCATATCTTCTCCTATCGTTTTGCCGTTGCGAACGGGACTGCCCGCCGCCACGAACCCAATCGGCTGTAACGCGCCTCATCTGGATGCTCGAGATTCCATATGCGGTGATGCGCAAAATACCATGATGCCGCGAGCACGAAGGTCTCGGAGACGGCTGAACCCACCAACGCCCATGGCGGAGACGCAATCGCCAGCAGGATCGCGATCAGTACTAGCCCGACGACCGCACCGCCCATCGTGGTGAACGCAACGATCCGGAAATCGCCGAGTATCTCAAGCACGATGCGGGGCATGATGTAGAGCATGATCGGGACAAAATTCGCGATCACGAAAAACCCGATGAAGCCGACCGAGGCATCCTGGAGGGCCTGGGATTTTATCGTCGGCAGGACGAACATGATCGCGCACCCATAAACCAGGCCGCCGAGCCCCATGACGATCGCCCAGATCTTTGCCTGCGCCCAAACACGGCCTGTTTCGTGGTTCCGCATCAGCCTCGCCAGTTCTGGCTGCGTCATGTTTACGAAAGCAAGACTGATGATGCGCAGCGGCGCAAACAGCACCAGGACCGCCGCCAGCGGTGCATAGGCGGCAGGCCCGGCAATGCCCGCGACCAGCAGCGCCAGACATTGACCCTGGATGTTGGTTGTGGTCGCACTGAATGCCGACCAGCGCAGTTGGTGCCAGAGCCTGATATAACGTCGCCGCGTCGGCATACGGAAGCTGACGCGAAGTGTGCGCCGAGCCAGCCGAACCAGGACGAAAATGCCGAACACATTTGCCACGGCAAGTGCATAGAACACCATCTGCAGCGGCTCTTGGGCCAGCCAGATCGTCAGCGCTGTCAGGAAGGTGCCGACCATCGTAAAAGCCGCATCGCTGATGGAAACGACCACCTGCTGGCGACGCGCGAAGAATGCCGTGCGCATATGGCTGCGCAGCGACCACGCGCCGACGAAGCAACCTGCGGCAATTCCGCTTGGATCGCCAAGCAGGTGCATCAAGATTGCCGTGCCGACGGCCATCAGCAACGCCACGATCAGCGCCGCCGTTCCGAAGGCCACGTCATGGGCGTCGACGCCTGCGCTGTTGGTGCTTTTACTCATCCAGATGCTGGCGGGAACGGCGGTGAGCGACCTGATGTAGGACAAGCCGACGCCGCCCATCACCATGGCAATGGCGAAGAGGCCGTAGCCCTGCGCCGACAGCAAGTGCAAGAGCGCGATGTTGAGGGCAAAATGAAAGCCGCTCTGCATCGCCTCGCCGCCGATCATCAGCACGAGCCGTCGAACCAGATGGCTCGGGAACGCAAACGTCACGGCCTTGTCTCCGCTTCGCGGGCTGCCCGCGCTCGGTCCGGCCTCGCCATGGTCGTTCTCAGCTTGTCGGCGGCGATCGCGGCGATCGCGGCCGCGGCGACCGGCTCACTGAAGATCGTCTCGTAGCGTTTGCGGCCGGCGGCGGCAAACCTACGCCAGGCCTGGGGCCGCAGGATGATCTCCTGCAATTTCACGGCAAGAGCTCCTGCATCGCCGGGCGGAACATGCCAGCCGGTCTCGCCGTCGCTGACCACTTCGACCAGCCCGCCGATCGCCGATACCAGCGGCGGGCGGCCATAGGCCATCGCCTCGATGGCGACGCGCCCCAGCGATTCCGGACGCCGCGACGGCACGGTGACGATATCGGCCCAGCGGTAGTGCTCCGAAGGGTCAGGCACAAAAGGCAAGACGCTGACGCGCCCGGTGAGATCCATGGTCTCGACCAATTCGGCCAACGCGCGCTCGCGCTCGGTGCTTTCGAAGGCTCCACCGACCAGCCGCACTTCGATCCTCGCCTGCAGCGCCGGCGGCATCGAGGCAATCGCCTCCAGCAGCACCTCCTGCCCCTTGATCCTGTTGATGCGGCCGAGCAGCAGCACGCGCAACGGGCGCTTGCCATCATAGGTGGTCGGTTCGACCGCCGCCGGCCCGGCAACACCGTTGTAGATGACATGCGTTCGCGCGGCCTTGGGTTCGCCAAACGCGGCGCGCGTTGCGCGCGAATTGAAGATCAGATCCGCATGACTCCAGTGCATCAGGCCGACGAGTATCCTGCGCATTGCGCCTTCGGGGATTTCATGGATATGCAGGACGGCCTTGCGAGGGAGAAGGCGCGCGGCCAATGCATAGTCGGCTACGATCGAGGTGTTGACGTAAACCAGGTCGCAATCCCTGAGACGCCGCCACGCCCTGAACACGGCAACCGGCAATCGCGCCATCTCTACCGTCGCAAGGCGCGCAATGGCCTGGCGCCTCAGCACCCAGAGCGGTTCGAAGACGATCCGGGTGGCATGGGCTTCCAAAATCTGCACGATCGGCCCACCGCGCGGCAGAACCACCTCGATGTCGGCCGACGGAAACGCTGCGCGCAACGCAGCAACGCTCTCCGCGAAGCTGCGGTCCGAACCATAGAGTTCATAGCCCTGATGAACGCAGGCAATCCGCATCTTTGTTTCCCGCCAGGTGCTACAACCATCGCGCTGGCGATAATGTGCAGAGGCATTGCCGCAAGAATCATGCCGGGCTGAGTAGGCCGACTACCGGCTGCACGACCCTTGCACTGCTTCGTTTCGATACAGTTACGCACAGAAGGGTTGACCGAGAATGAAACGACCACCGGGTTCAACACGTTTTTTTTACAACCCCGCGCGATGATCGTTCCCCAAGAATGCTGAAACAGGGACAGTTGCCGTCTGTTTCCTAAAAATTCAGCAATTACCAGTGTATAGAAGACGACCTGAAAGTGCCGCCGGCCATGAAACCAGAGACGCCTGCTATTCTGATCCTGGGGACCCGCGGCATACCCGCGGCCCATGGCGGCTTTGAAACCTTTGCCGAGAGACTGGCACTGTTTCTTGTCGCGCGAGGCTGGAAGGTCGCCGTCTATTGCCAGGACGAGGTCGAGCGGATCGACCAGCGGGTGCGCAGCGAAACCTGGCGCGGCATCGAGCTCATCCACATCCAGGTTGCCTCCAAAGGGCCGCGTGCGACCTTGGAATTCGACTGGCAATGCGTCCGCGATGCCGCCGGGCGGCAGGGCGTCTGCCTCGTGCTCGGCTACAACGGCGCAATGTTCCTGACCTGGCTCAGGCTGAAGCGACGCAAGATCTTCACCAACATGGACGGCATCGAGTGGCGGCGCCCCAAATGGGGCATGGCGGCGCGCGCCTGGTTCTGGCTCAACGAGTGGATCGGCGCTTGGGCCTCGCATCGGCTGGTGGCCGATCATCCCGCCATCGCCGATCACCTGGCGACGCGCCGGCCACGCAGTGCCATCGCCACCATCGCCTATGGCGCCGATCCGGTAACATCGGCACCGGAAGCGCCGGTCCGTGCGCTCGGCCTGGAGCCCGGGCGCTATCTGGTCTCGATCGCGCGCATCGAGCCAGACAACAACATACTGCCGATCGTCGAAGCTTTTTGCTCCGCCAAGCGCGACATGAAGCTGGTGGTGCTGGGAACGCTGTCCGACGACATCCCCTATCATGTCGCCATCCGCAAGGCGGCGAACGGCTCGGTGGTTCTGCCGGGCGCCATTTACGACCAAGCGACCGTCAAGGCGCTGAGGTACCACGCACGCGCCTATCTGCACGGCCACACGGTAGGCGGCACCAATCCGTCGCTGGTCGAGGCGCTGGCTGCAGGCAACATGGTGATCGCGCACGACAATCCCTATAACAGGTGGACCGCGGGTGCGGCGGCGATCTACTTCACCGACAAGGACAGTTGCGCCGAACGGATGCAGCAGGCGCTGGACGATGACGATCTGGTCCGCAACTGCGGCAATGCAGCGAGGGCGCGCGCCCGCGAAGCCTTCCGCTGGGACGATGTCCTGACTGCTTATGAAAATGAAGCCTATCGGCTTCTCGGTGTCACGGCCGCGGACGCCATCGCGACCAATCGCGCATCAGCCGGCACCGCATGACAGGCTGGTCGCGCCGGCGGGTGCTGCGGACGGCGCTGTCCACGGCGGCCGCCCTTGGCTCGCTCCCGATCCTACCTACCGCTCGCGCCGCCGACGCGCCGCAGTTCCGGCGCGGCGTCAACGCCTGGCCGTGGTTCTCCCTGACGCGCGAATTTCCCGCACCGCGGACCGACTATGACTGGCCGCCCTTCCAGTCGCAGCGGCCGGTTCCGACCCCAGACGACCTTGGTCGGCTGCGCAGGACTGGCCTCGATTTCATCCGTTTGCCCGTCGATCCCGGTCCCTTTCTGGCCGCCGATACCACCACGCGCGGCCAGTTGCTGGACCTGCTCGACGCGGCCGTCACCGCCACGCTCGATGCCGGCCTCGCGATCATCGTCAACGTCCAGGCCAATGGCGCCACGCATTACTGGAACCCCGACCGCATGATCTCCAGCACCGCGGCACCCGCCTTCGATCTCTATCGCGGGCTGGTGAGCGAACTTGCCGCCAGGCTGGAGCGGCTCCAACCTAGCGGCAGGATAGCACTGGAGCCGGTCAACGAGCCGGCGCAGGCCTGCGCGTCTAACGTCTGGTCGAAGATCCAGCTCGCTCTTCTGACCGCGGCAAGGTCTTCGGCAGCGACCCTACCGCTGGTCGTCACCGGCGGTTGCGGCTCGATGGTGAGCGGACTGACCGCGCTCGATCCGGCGCCGCTGTCACGGTTCGAGCCGATCCTGTTCACCTTCCACTTCTACGAGCCCTATCTGTTCAGCCATCAAGGCGCGCCGTGGATGCGCGAGCCCGTCTACCGGTCGCTCAACAATGTGCCATGGCCGGCATCCGCCGGCTCGTTGGAACAGACGCTGGCGTCGGTCAGGGCGCGCATGGCGCAGGACACCGAAACCCCTGAAGACGCCAAGCAGGCTGCTTATGCCGAAACCGAGCGCGTACTGAAAGTCTATTTCGCCGCACGTCCCGACCGCTGGCTCGTCGACAAATATCTTGGCGAGGTTCGCGCCTGGGCCGACGGCCACGGTCTAGCGCCGGAACGCATCATCATGGGCGAGTTCGGCGCGCTGCGCACCGACGCCCGCTATGTCGCCGCACCCAATCCGGACCGGGCACGCTACATCGCCGACGTCAGGCAGAGCGCCGAGATGTTTGCCTTCCCCTGGGCGTTCTGGGATCTCTTCGACGGCATGGGGATGATGGACGACACCACGCGGGCGTTGGACCCTGATATCATCGCGGCACTTGGCCTGGCCATGCCGGCGGACTGACTGGTCTCGACACCGCCCGCGCCGGCCGGTAGAGCACCAGAGCCAGCACCACGAACTTGGTCAGCAGCGTCGTCTTCGAGGCGACGCTTTCCGAGGTGTTGATCAGGATGATCCAGCCCAGCATCGGCAGCCAGATGCCGGGATGGCAGCGCCGCGCCACCTCGAACAAGAACAGCACGAAGCCGAACGTCAGCAAAAGCGTGAAGAAGGCGCCCTGGTAGACGATCGTGCGGATGATCGGGTTCTCGATGCCCTGTTCGAGACCGTTGATGCGGCGCAGGCTGTCGACCAGTTCGACATCCGGCCCAACGATCAGATCGCGCCATTCCAGATACTTGAAGAGCTCGAACATCTCGACGCGGGCATTGGCGCTGCCGCTGTCCGACACGAAGCGCTCCAGCAGCGCGTCGAAAAAGCCATAATATGCCGCCACGACGATGACGACCGGCAACAGCGCGGCAAGCATGAAGCCCAGTGCTGCACCCAGCAGGTTGACGCGGCCCCGGCGCAATTTGGTGATGCCCTGAAAAAGCAGATAGAAGCCGCCGAGCACGATCGTCGTCACCATAGCCGTGCGGCCGCCGAAGGCGACGAGTGCCGCGCATTGCAGGCCGATCAACCCTATCCGCACAGGCATAGACAGGGATCTGGCACCGGAGAGCAGCGCAAGCACGTAGATCGCTGTCACCATGGCATTGGCAAGCGGATGCCCCTGCAGCGCGCTCGAGCGCAGATCGGTGGTGAAAGCCACGCCGTCGAGGCGATAGGGGAAAAGCAGCGTCTTGGTCGCGAACTCGAAAAGGGCAAGCAACGCATTCGCCGTCATGACCACGTGAACGACGGTCTGCAGCCCGGCGAATGTTCGTTCGTCGTCCTCGCTGAGCATCAGCACCAGAAGTGCCGCGGCCACGAACGTATCGATCATGCCGGCCATGCCAGGACGCTGCCTGGCGATGACGACGAACAGCAGCAGGATCGAGATGGCGGCCATCAGCGCGCTGGCCGGCCGCCTGTCGGCGATATGGACGATATAGCCGACCGGATTGCCTGATGTGCAGGAGCGCCAGGCAAGCAAGAGCACGATGAGATAGGTGGACGGGTGGATCTTGGTCGCCGGGTTGCCGAACAGGCCGTCGTAATTGTAGCCCACCAGCCACAGCATGCCGCCCGAGACGCCGAACAGCACCGCCACCGCTGCGATCAGCCCGAAGCGCGTCAGCGCATCGACCGATGTGCCGGCGCGTCGCGCTGCAGCACCATGGTTCGAAGCGCTTCCGCTCCAACTGGTGGCCCAAGGGGTGGCCCAAGGGGTGGCCATGTCAGGCCGCCTCGTCGACCAGCAAGGCGGCTGTTGGCAACCGCCCCATGACCGAAACGGCCTGCGACGTCGCGGTAACGTCGCGCATCGGCGTGGCGTTCAGAGTGGCGACGAGCACGATCTCGTCGACCGTGGCAACCAGCGGCGAGGCATTGAGATTGTCGGCCAGCGCGCCGCCGTCGATGACGACGAGCTCAAAGCTGCGGCTGGCGTGGGCCAGCATTTGCTGCGCGTAGTAGATGCCATGCGCTTCCTGGAAGGCCGCCTTTGAACGGCCCCTGCCGAGCACCGCAACGTTGCTGCCGGCCGCATAGTGACTGACGGCCTCGAACGCATACTCGCCGCGCAGCACGTCGAGGACCCCCGGCTGCGGATCCTTCTGGCCGCCGCTGCCATTGGCATCGATGAACAGCACGCGGCTGCCCCTGGATGCCGCGACATTGGCCAGCAATCGCGCCACCCGGCTGCGCTGCGCGCCTTCGCCCGGCGACGATGTCACCAGGATGGACGGTACCAGCGGCCAGTCCGGCGGCCGCTGGCCCGAACTGAACATGCGTCTCAGCGCGAGGCCGACGACGGCATCGGTCTTCTGGCTGGAGACGACCGCACTCCCGCCGAACGGCCACCTGCGACGGCCTGACTTTGCCGGCACCACGCCCAGCACCGGCGCCTCGATGGCCGACTGCATCTGGGCGCTGGAAAGCACCGTCGGAGAGGCATATTCGGCGATCAGCGCCAGACCGGTGCCGAGCCCCAGGCCGCCGAAGATCGCGCCGAACAACAGCAGCGAGAAAGGCGGCCAACTCTTCTTCAGGGCCGGGATGGCGTTGGAGATGATACGCGCATTTGTGCTGTCGACGTTGATCTGCTCGCGTGTCTCCTGCGCGCGCTGGAGATAGTTCGCATAGACGGACCGCACCGCCTCGAGATCGCGCTGCAGCTCGCGTAGCCGCACGGAGGCCTGATCGGTGTCCAGCGACTTGCTCTTCATACCGGCGACCTTGGCTTCCAGCGCCTGCTGGTTGGCCAGCGCCCGTTCGTAGTCGGTCTCTGTGGCGGTGGCGATGCGGCCGAGCTCGCGCGCAATAAGCTGGCGCGTGTCGCGCAGCTGCTGCTGGGCTGCGATCAGCGAGGGATGACGCGGCCCCAGTTCGGTGCCGAGCTGCGACACCTGGTCGACCAGCGTCGCCTCTTGCGCCCGCAGGCTCGAGATCACCGCCGAGCGCATCGCTTCCGAGGTTGCGTCCGCCGTACCGCTCTTGCGGCGCATCTGGTCGACCTGCGCCTTCAGCGCCGCCGTGCGGCTCTGCGCCGCCGAAAGCTGCGTGTTGATCTCGGTCAGCTCCTGGTCGCTGACCAGATTGCCTGCCGCCATCACCATATTGTTGGCCGACTTGTAGGCCTCGACGGCGTTTTCGGCTTGCTGGACGCGTTTGCGCTGCTCGTCCAGCCGCGCGGTGATGGACACGGAAGCGTCCTTGGCCATTTGCGCTCGCGCGCTGGCCTTGTCGACCAGATAGGCCTGGGCGATGGCATTGGCCAGAAGGGCGGCCTTGTCGGCGCTCTTGGCGGTGACGATGACGTCGAGGACCAGCACCTTGTCTGCCCGCTTCACCGCCAGGCGTCGGCGTAGCGCGTCGAGCGTCTGCGCCGACCTGTCGCCTTCGGCCGATCCCGAACCGAGCAGGCCCGACAGCAAGCCCTGCCCGTTGAATTCGGGATCCTGCGTCAGGTTTGTCGCCGCGATCGCCCGCATCAGTACGCCTGTCGACTGGACCACGCTGACCTGGCTCTCGACCTGCGTGATGCCGCCGTCGGGCGAGATGCGGCTCGGATTAACGTCATTGGTGACGACCTGCAGGTCCTGCGGATCGATGAGGATTTCCGCCGCCGAGCTATAAAGCGCTGGCGTGAGAAGGCCGTAGAGCAGAGTTATCAGCGTCAGCAGCGCGACGGTGCCGAAAATCCAGAACCGGCGGCGCACCAGGATGCGCTTCAGATCGCCCAGTTCGACAGTCGAAGCCGCATAAGATCCCGCGGACCGTCCCGCATCCGGAGAGCTTTGCTGAGGAACCATGGGCAGGGATGATTGCATGGCTGCCTCCGACAATACTCTATCAGTCCGCAAGCTCAGATTGCGGCGCTAAGCTAGCTATTCCTCCAACCGTTAAAAGATTGTTAATTATGTTGAGAAGTCATGTGAATTTTGGCACGCGGTTTGCTTAAAAATATACATACCTGGGTGTTGGCTACGCAGCGAGCGGAGATGTACTGGATGGGGCTACAGTTTAACCGGATTGGCAACCTTGTCGGGCCGCCAACATGCAGGTAAGCCTGCGCCTGGACGGCGACTGCGTCCGCGCCTTTCACATCGCACTGCTGGAACGCCTCGCAGCACTTGACGATGTCGAGCTGTCGGTCGACGCCAAACCCGCGGGCGGCGGCATCCCGCGCAGCGCCGCGGCGCTGTTTCAACTCGAAACGGCGATACACGGGCTGTCCCATGATGGGCTGGCGAAGCGTGTGCCGTTTTCGGCACTCGCTCCCTACCGGACGCAGGCGCCCGCTTCGCCCGATCTGGTTGTCGACCTCTGCGGCGATGTCGAGTTGGATGGCGTGCGGGTCTGGCGTATCACCTATGATCGCGCCAGCGGCGAAGCAGCCTTGCTGGCCTTGATCCTCGCCGGCCGCACGCCGCTTGCCCGTATCGAGGAGAACGGCGTTGCAATCGCCGCCGGGCGCCTGGGAACCGAATATGGCGGCATCGCGCTCGCTTCCTTCCAGGACATGCTGGCGCGCACCGTCAGCCTGATCGTCGCTGCAATGACAGGCACGGCAAAATCCGTGCCTGATCTGCCCGAGCCGGCGCAACCCAATGCCCCGCCAATGCCCTCGGCCGGCAAGCTTGGCGTAAGAGCCGGCAAGGCGCTGGCGCGGCGCATCGTCCAGAAGATCTACCACCTTTGCTACAACGCGCCGCACTGGAAGGTCGGCTGGCGGCAAACCAACGGCCGCGATCTGTTCGACCTGCGCGCGCATCCGGCATCGGGCTGGCAAGAGTTGCCGGACGATGGCAGCCGCTTCTATGCCGACCCGTTCCCGATCCTCTACCAAGGCAAGCTGACCCTGTTCGTCGAGGACTACATCCACCGGCTGGGCCGGGCCATCATCTCCGCCGTGCCCTTCGGTCCGGCCGGCCCGATCGGACACCCTGAACCGGTGCTCGACCTGCCCTACCATCTCTCCTACCCCTTCGTCTTCGAACGTGACGGCGAGGTCTGGATGGTCCCGGAAAGCTGCGCCAACGGCACGGTCGATCTTTACCGGGCCACCGCCTTTCCCGGCGGATGGGTCAAGGAGGCGACGCTTCTATCGGGTGTCGTCGTCAGCGACGCCACCCTGGTCGAGCATGGCGGTGCCTGGTGGATGTTCGCCACCGTCAGGGACGGCGGGGGCGCCTTCTCCGACGCGCTGCATCTATGGTCGGCGCCGGATTTTCGCGGTCCCTGGACGCCGCATCCGAACAATCCCGTGCTGATCGACATCGCCTCGGCGCGGCCGGCCGGCCGCATGGTCAAGCGCGGCAACGACCTGTTGCGCCCGGTTCAGGACTGCCGCAGGAGCTATGGCGCGGCTCTCGGCATCGCACGCGTTTCTCACCTTGATTTGATCGGCATGGAGCAGGTCGTTGAAACCATCTTAAATCCAGGTGCGCTATGGAGTGGGCGCAAACTTCACACACTCAACGAGGCGGGCGGGTTTGAATTCATCGATGGTTCGGCGATCGCACCGCGCTGGAAACGACGGGTCCGCGATTAACCTAAACATTGGTTACTACCAGACACGCGCTTCGGTTGCTTGAGGTTGATTCGGGTCCGGAAGATATCTTTCTAACGCATTGTAATCTGGAAGTTGCTACCAGAAAGGGCAGCGAAATGAGTACCGCAGAGGCTGGCCAAACCGAAGTCGAAGTGGCGATCGTTGGCGCCGGGCTGGCCGGCACCACTTTGGCAACCGTGCTGGGCAAGGCCGGGCGCAAGGTGGCGTTGATCGATCCGCACCGCGTCCATCACGACGAGTTCCGGGCCGAGAAAACCCGCTTGGTACAGATGCAACTATTCGACAAGATCGGCCTCGGTCCCGTCATCAGGCCCCTTGTCACTCCGACGACCGACATCCATGTCTTCCGGCTCGGACAGTTCTTCAATCGCAAGCAGGACTCGGAATTCGGGTTCTCCTACGGCCCGCTGGTAAACGGCCTGCGCGAGGCCCTGCCGCCTGAAGTGCCGCTCACTGTGGGCAAGGTAGCCGAGGTCTCGACTGGGCCGGACCGGCAGCGCCTCGTGCTCACCAACCGCACCGTCATCGACGCTAGGCTGCTGGTTGTGGCCACCGGCTACAGCGAAGCGCTGCGCCGCGCCATCGGGGTGGAGCGCGTTGAGAATTCGAAGGCGCATTCGCTGTCGATCGGATTCGATCTGGCGATCTCTCCGCAGGAATTCGGTTCTCGTTCCCTCACCTTCTATCCCAGGCGCTTTGGGCATCGCATTGCCTATCTTTCCGTCTTCCGGATCGGCAACCGTATGCGGGCAAACATGTTTGTCTACCGGACCGTTGCCGAGGCGTGGACGCAAGCATTTCGCGCGGATCCGCAACAAATGCTTCTGCAATTGATGCCGGAGATCGCGGCGCAATGCGGCAACTTCGCCGCCGCCAGCCCGGTCGAATTGAGACAGGTCAGCCTGACGACCACCAGTGGCCACCGCCGGAGTGGCGTCGTCTTCATAGGCGACGCGTTCTCCACGACATGCCCAGCGCAAGGTGACGGCATCTTCCGGGTGGCTACCGATGTCGATCGCCTGTCGACCCACATCCCCGCTTGGCTGGAAACGCCCGGCATGGGTGTCGACAAGATCTGTACGTTCTACGACGATCCGATCAAGATAGCCGTCGACGCGACCGCCATGCGCTCCAGCCTCTACGCCAAGGCAATCTCCACGGAGGCCGGATTGGAATGGCGTATCCGCCGGCTGCGCAACAACACTGCCCGTCGACTGATGATAGTTGGCCGCAAGATCAGACATTTTTCGCCGAAGCGGGCACTTGAGGCTATTCCGGAGGAGCCTAGATTGGACGTCCTGCCCCCCGCTCGACAACATCTAGAGCAGCAGTGAGCGCCGGGCTGAAACAGCTCGATTGCGTTCCCGGAGAGCCCCGCGTGACGCGCGTCCCACCATTTCGACGGCACGCAATAACTCGACAGCATCCAGCGGTTAGTCAGCGCCAGGCGGCCTCATTCTTTTGTTCGTAGTCACTGAAGGCCTTTTTCAGGCCGCCGAGGACTTCTGCCGCGGTTTCGAACATCGCCTTGAATTTGGGCTCGTCGACCTTGCCGATGTCCTCGCGAAGGTGATCTATGGTGTCCTGCAGGCGTGCCTGCATCTTCTGGGTATGATGCAGTGGATCGCGATCGGCTTCGCTGGCCATGACTCTCCTCCTTCGTTCTGCTGGCTCGAATCGCCACTTCAACGAACAAGACTGAAGTCCGTTCCCGACATCGCAACCCGATTGCGCGGCCTCGCTCAGATCGGTTTTGGCTGTGACAAGCTTGGCGAGCCAACGGATTCCCGCATCAAGACCTTGCAAGGTTCGAGCCGCGCGATCGGCGGCTCCTCCCCGCCCGCGATCCTGGCAAACAGCGCCTCCATGGCGTGGCCGGCGATCTGGCGCACCGGCTGCACCACGGCGGCGATAGCCGGCCATGTCACCTGCATCCATTCGGCGTCGTCGAAGCCGATCAGCGAAATGTCGTCGGGGCAGTGCCAGCCGCGGCGGCGAAATTCGGACAGCGCCACCAGCGTGCCCTTGAGGAACAGCGAATAGACCGCCGTCGGCCGTTCGCCTTTTGCAAAATAGTCGCGCAATTGCGCCCGCAGCGTTTCGACATCGGCTTCGGCAAGCACGACGTCGATGCGAACATCCGGCGCCAGCGCCCGCGCGGCGGCGCGAAAGCCCTCGAGGCGGGCGCGCCCCGTCGCCGCCTGTTCGCTCAGACCGACGACCAGGATGTGGCGATGGTCCTTGCCGATCAGCTCGCGCGCGACCTCAGCGCTAGCGGACGCACTGTCGGCCGACACGGTGTCGAAGGCGTCGTCGGACAGCACGCGGTCGATCAGCACGCCGGTCATGCCGTTGGCCTTCATGAATGCGGCAGCCGGACCATGTTCGTTGCGCACCGGCGCCAGCACCACGCCTGCCACCCGCCAGTCATGCATGCGGGCCAGGATCTCGGTTTCGCGCGCCTCGGATTCGCGGCTCGATGCCGCCACCAGCGTATAGCCGCGCTGCTCGGCGAAGCTCTCGAGCTGCGTGACCATCTGGCCGAAGAACTCGCTTTCGAACTCTGGCATGATCGCGCCAATGATGCGGCGCTTGGCCCGGCGCAGGTCCGAGGCAAGCGGATCGATGCGGTAGCCCAACAGCGCGACGGCATCAATGACGCGCTGCGCATTCTCTGGCTTCACCGTGGTGACGCCGGCCATGACCTTGGAGACGGTGGCGGCCGACACGCCGGCGCGGCTTGCCACGTCGTGGATCGACGGACGCCGCTGCTGGGCCTGCCTACGCGCCATTGGTTCTTTTCCCGAGGCGGGGCAAACGCATTTCTCGCCCGCTGCGAATGAGTAAATCGATTTTTCGTAGTTGTAAATCGTTTAATCCGAGGTAACAGTGCCCCGAGAAAGCGCGATGCGGATCATGCCGGGAGGAAATCGTCATGTCAAACAATGCCTTGCCCCTGGTTATCAGCGCGCCGGAACCACGAACGCTCGAACTCATCTTCACGCAGCCGCAACTCGCGCGCTTGAAGACGCGCTACCGCATCGTCGAGACGACGGCCGAAGGCGTCGCGAAGCTGCCAACCGATGTGCTCGGCGAGGCCCGCTACATCATCGGCCAGCCGCCAATCTCGCCGAAGACGCTGGAACAGATGAAGGCGCTGCGCTGCGTCTTCAATGTCGAGACCAATTTGATCAACAACATGCCCTACGAGACGCTGTTCCAACGCGGTATCCATGTTGTCACCACTGGCCTTGTGTTCGCCGAGCCGGTGGCCGAGCTTGGCCTTGCCATGGCGCTCAACCTCGCCCGCGACATCGTCGATGCCGACCTCGCCTTCCGTCAGGGTCGGGAACTGTGGGGTGGCGACGGCAACCTGACGGCGCGGCTGTTGTCGGACGCCGATGTCGGCATCATTGGATTCGGCGATCTCGGCCGCGCGCTGAACCGGCTGCTGTCGGGCTTCCGCACCCGCACCAAAGTCTTCGATCCCTGGCTGCCACCCTCGATCCTCGTCGACAATGGCGTCGAGCCGGCCTCGCTCGACGACGTGCTGTCGACCAGCGACTTCGTCTTCGTCGTGGCCTCGGTGACTAGCGAGAACCAGGGCTTTTTGGGCGCCGAGGCCTTTGCCAGCATGCGCAAGGGCGCCGCCTTCATCCTGCTCAGCCGCGCCGGCGTGGTGGATTTTCCGGCGCTGATAGCGGCGGTGAGGAGCGGTCATATCGTCGCCGCCAGCGACGTCTTCCCAGAAGAGCCGCTGGCGCTGGACCATCCGGTGCGCGCCCTGCCCGGCTTCCTGCGCTCGGCCCATCGTGCCGGCGCGCTCGACATCGCCTTCAAGCGCATGGGCGACATGGTGCTGGAGGACATGGACCTGATCGACCGCGGCCTGCCGCCGCTGCGCTCCAAGCGCGCCGAGCGCGAGACGGTTTCGCGCATGCGCTCCAAGCCGGCCGACAGGAATTGAAAGGGATTCAGTCATTTTCCGGTCGGCCGCGTTAGCGATCGGTACCCACCCCTCCTGAGAATACATCAAGCGTTTCTAATGACTCGCTAACCCATTGTCGAAAGCGTACAATGGTGTTGTCGCCAGCTACTAAACGGGCACTGGCGCTTGAGAGTGTCGATCGCGCTCCCGCCCCTGCGGGAGCTGCACATTGAACTACGAACTTCCAAAAACAACTGCCACCGGCCAGGCGCTGGTTAGCGAGATCTCCTCGAGATTCCGAAATGAACTGTTGCGGAGGATGACCGCCGAGGACCTTGCGCTGCTTGAGCCGAGTTTGCGCCGGGTAGTGCTGCCGCTGAGAATGTCCCTCGTGACGCCCGACGTGCCCATTGAAGCCGTTTATTTCATCGAGCGCGGAATTGCGTCGGTTATCGCGCGCACGTCCACGGGATACGAGGCCGAGATCGGGTTCATCGGCCATGAGGGGATGGCCGGATATTCGCTGGTGATGGCCGACGACCGCACACCGCAGGCGTGCTTCGTGCAACTCGAAGGCGAAGCAATGCGCATCGACGCAGGCAGCTTCAACGCGGCTTTAACGACCAGTCGCACGTTGCGACTGTTCCTGTTGCGGTACGTAAATTGCTTACAGATCCAGACCGGATGTACTGCGCTTGTCAATGCGCGGCTGAAGTTGACGGGTCGCCTCGCTCGGTGGTTGCTGATGTGCGATGACCGCGTGGTGGGAGGGCAATTTTCCATCACCCACGAATTCCTCGCCACGATGCTGGGCGTAAGACGGCCAGGCGTGACCATCGCCCTCCAAGAATTGGAAGGTCTTGCTCTGATCCGGTCGCGCCGAGGGGAGGTCGTCATACTGGACCGTCCTGGACTGATTGCGCTGGCAAATGGCGGATATGGCGAGCCGGAAGCTGAATATATCAGGCTTTTGGGAGGTTCGGAGGATTGAGGATCGAGACAGAGCCTGTTGCCCTTGATCGCGCAATGATATTTTTTTCTTACTAAGCGACTTGTCGCTGGAACGTTTCCTTTCGGCCCGCATTTTGAGTGCCACCGAAGGAGGAGAACTTCCTTGACCCGACTGCCTCAGGACAAGGACCGGATTGAACGTGCAACCCGCGAGGCGCAATCGATCATCGCCATCGAACGCCAGGCGCGTCAGGCAAAGACGGCCCGGCTGAGAGAACTGCGTCTTTCGTCGCAGGCTTTGACCGGGGCGGCAAAGCGCAAGCCCGGCATCCTAAAAGCGACAAGCAAAGCTATCGACGTGAGCTGAGCTTGTACTCGACGCTGTTTCGAACACGCTGCCTTTGCAAAGATCGCGGTGTCGTAAGGCTCGGTTTCAAATCCGGGCGTCGCGGACGTGACCCCTGTTCACTGGCGCGGGTTATTGGCGTGTTCGCCTGAAACTGTCGAGCAATTCGGTTTCAATCCTGCAGCCACTCTCGAAAAGAACAAACACCGTGGCTGCCAGCTCCTGCACGTCCGGCTCCAGGGACATCCGGTCAAGTTTGCGCTCGAAGCAGACCTGATCGAAGACGCGCTGGCACAGCTGCAGGTCATTAGGATGGAAGCAGGAATGGCGCTTGTTAAGGCTCGACATAAGAACCCCGCTCCGGGCAGCACCCCACCGCCAGACGTTGTGGGTCAAAAGTTAATTTGGCTGCGGGGAGAGTCAATGTTGGCGTGATCACTGTATGGATCGTACAATTCTCCCGCGGAAGACGGTGTCGTAGACCGACTTTCTGAGGGTTCGCAGGACCGGGTGCAGCGGGCGCTTTTGTCGTTAGCCGACGATTTTTATCGGCCCGCCCGTGATCCACGCTGTCCGCCAATATGTCGGTTTCGTACCAAGCGGCGCTTGGTACGTTTCCGACACTAACGTTTGGGTCGATCTTTTCGTATGCGAGCGGCGTTAGGGGGCGCCGTGCACCGAATTCGTAGCCTTTTTTGTCCAGAGCCCGTATGCGATCGTCCGCACGTTTTTACAGGCGCGGAAGGTTGCGAGATCGGATGGCTCTTGCCCTGCATTGGGCTGCGCCATGACTAATTCCGATAGGCCGGACCTCGGCAAGAACCAGCAATACCGAAATGAGCTGTTGAGGCGGATGAGCGCGGGTGACCTTGCGCTGCTCCAGCCGCATCTGCAGCGCTGCGATTTGCCGTTGCGCAAGATGCTGGCGACTCCCAACGTCCCGATCGAGGCCGTCTACTTCATCGAACAGGGCATTGGCTCGGTGGTCGCCAGGACGACGAGCGGCCAGGAGGCCGAAGTGGGCTTCATCGGCTTCGAAGGCATGACAGGCACTTCACTGGTGATGGGCGACGACCGCTCCGCGCATGCCTGCTTCGTGCAGCTCGAAGGAGAAGCGATCCGCATCGAAGCAGGCCCTTTCAATGCAGCCTTGACGGCAAGCGCGACCTTGCGAATGTTCCTGCTGCGCTTCGTCAACACGCTCCAGACCCAGACCGGCTGCACCGCGCTCGTCAATGCACGGCTGAAGCTGGAGGAGCGGCTGGCGCGGTGGCTGCTCATGTGCGACGACCGAGTTCGCGGCGAACACCTTGTTATCACGCACGAATTCCTGGCCATCATGCTTGGTGTCAGGCGGCCAGGCGTCACCGTCGCCCTCCAGCTGCTCGAAGGTCGCGCGCTAATCCGGGCGCGCCGGGGTGAGATCATCATTCGCGACCGCGCCGGGCTGATCGAGCTCGCCAATGGCAGTTACGGCGACCCCGAGGCCGAGTATGTCAGGCTGATCGGCGAGATCGGCGCAGCCTGACATATCAAGCTTCGTTGTCGGGCTTTGGGGCCCGCAGCCTCTCGACAGGCGCCGCGCCACTGGTGCCGCGGTCGATGTCGTCCGTCACTTGGATGATGGCATGCTGATCTGCTGCCAAAGCCCTTCGAACTCGTCTCTGTGCCCGGATGCTCGAAGGATGAAGCGCTTGTGGAGAATGCCGCCTGGAACATCGGCGAGCCTCCATGCGATGTCCTCAGGATCAGCCACCCCTCTTTTCACCATGTTGCGCTGCGTTAGATTTGTTGCATTGCGATATCGGCCCGACCGACCGACACTGCCAAGGACTCGGGGCTGGGCTTGCACGAAGGATTTATCGTGGCGGCAGCGTTCCGGCCGGACATACAAGGATTGCGTGCGCTCGCCGTCGGCGGCGTCGTCGCCTATCATTTCGGCCTCACCGCGCTGCCCGGCGGCTTTGCCGGCGTCGATATCTTCTTCGTGATTTCCGGCTGGCTGATATCAACCCACCTCATGCAGGAGATCGCTGAGACCGGCCGGCTCGATCTCTGGCGCTTCTATGCCAGGCGCGCGCGGCGGCTCCTGCCGGCAGCCCTGTTCGTCATCCTGGCCACGCTTGCCGCCGGCTACTTCATCCTGGCGCCGCAAGAGCAGACGCTCTACTCGCGTGGCGCAATGTTTGCCTCAGCCTACGCGATCAATTTGTGGCTGCTGCGCTGGTCGTTCGATTATTTCGCCGCCGATGCCGCCAGCAATCCGTTCATTCACTTCTGGTCGCTGTCGGTGGAGGAGCAGTTCTACCTGGCCTGGCCGGCACTGCTTCTGCTGGCCGCCTGGCTGCGTCCTGGCCAGCGAACGGCTGCGACAGTAATCGGCGTCGCCGGCCTCGCCTCCTTGGCCGCCTGCTTGTGGCTGACCAGCGCAGCACCAGCCTGGGCCTTCTATTTCTCGCCGCTGCGCGCCTGGGAATTCGCCGCCGGCGGCCTGGCGACGCTGGCCCCAGTAGCTTTGCTGCGGTGGCGCCAAGGGCTGCTGGCGGCATTGGGCTGGCTCGGCCTGGCTTTGATCGCGGCGGCCTATCTCTTGTTGAGTGAGAACCTGCCCTTCCCCGGCTGGCGTGCCCTGCTGCCGGTTGCCGGCACCGTGCTGGTGCTGCTGAGCGGCGCCGGCGCGGAACAGACCGGCAGGCAGGCCCAACAGCGGACCGGCTGGCAGGCTTTTGCGCCGGCCACCGCTCTGTCGCTGCCGCCTTTGCAATGGATCGGCACGCTCTCCTATTCACTCTATCTCTGGCACTGGCCGGTCATCGTCTATGCCGGGATGCTGGTCCCAGACCTGTCCGTCCCGCAGCGACTGGGCTGCGGCGTGCTGGCGCTGTCGCTGTCGGTGCTTACCTATCACCTGATCGAGAACCCGGCCCGGCGTGGCGCTTGGCTGGCGGCGGGCGCCCGGGCGCTGATCCCGGCCGCTGCCCTGACCGGTGCCGGCGTAGCGGTCGCCTATGCCAACGCGCATCTGGCCGCGCGCAACATCGACACTGCGCAGCGCGGCATCGAGCAGGCCGCCGAAAAACCTTCCATCGTGCGCGCCACCGACAAGAGCTGCCTGCTCGACTTCCACACGGTGACGCCAAAACCTTGCGTGTTCGGCGCGGCGAACGCCGCCCACACCATCGTGCTGTTCGGCGATTCGCATGCCGATCACTGGTCGACGCCTCTGGTCGAAGCGGCGAAGCGCAACGACACCAAAGTGATCACCTATCTCAAATCCTCGTGCCGCGCCTCGCGGCTCTCCACCTTCAATGCCGTGCTGAAGCGCGACTACACCGAATGCGACGCTTGGCGCGAGCAGGCGATATCGGACATCATCCGCCGCAAGCCGCGCCTGGTCGTGATCTCCGAATTCTCGATCGGCAATTTGATCCGCGACATGCCCGCCGCCAGCCGCGCAGCCGAAATCGCGCGCTGGCAGTCCGGCTTGCGCTCGACCTTGCAGGCGTTCAGCCAGGCCGGGGTCGAGACGGCTGTCATTCGCGACACGCCGATCAACGCCAGCTTCGCCGACTCCTGCGTGGCGCGCGCTTTATGGTGGCGCGAAGCACCATCGCCGCACTGTGACACGCCCAGGACCGAGGCCGCCAATGACAGCACCGCGGCCGCCGAGCGCGCCGTGGTGAACAGCGTGCCCGACACGCGCTACATCGACCTCACCGACCGCTTCTGCGGCCCGACATCCTGCCACGTCGTCATATCAGGCCAACTCGCGTTTCGTGACAGGCATCACCTGGCAACGGCGTTTGCCGAGACGCTGGAAGGGCCGTTGGAGGGGGCGCTGTTCTAGGGGGTGAGACGAATCCATGGAACGAGGTCGCCTCTCGAGGGTTATATTAGGTCAACCTTGAAGAGGAGGCAGCTATGAAGAAGCTCCTGCTTGTTTCGGTTATCGCCATTGCTTCCGCGGCGGCGATGATCGCCCCCGCTGATGCCCGCAGTCATGTCTTTATCGGCATTGGGGCCGGCTACAACGACTATTACGGCAACGACTATTACGATGGTTATGGGGCCTATGGCGGCCGCTACGTCTACAGCCCGCGCTACGTCTACAGCCCCTATGACGACTACGACAACGGCTACAGGCCGCTTTATTTCCACCGGCACCACCGTTATTTCCACCGTTGCCACATCGAAGTGGTGAGGCACTGGCGCCACCATCACAGGATCATCGAAGAGATTCGCATCTGCCGATAACCCTGATGTTGAATGATCCGACCGGCATTGCCGGCCGGATCAGTGCGCCGCCTCTCATCCCATCCGCCTCCCGATCATCATTCCATAATGCACCGCCAGTAAATCCAGCCCCACCTTCAACATCTTTGTCACCACATCCCTATCCTCCCCCGTCTGCTCGGCCACGCCCTTGATCGACCCGCCCGCGCAGCAGACTCGTCGCACCACGGCGGCCACTTCCCAATGGCCCAGCGCCCTGGTAGCGGCGGCGTAGGCGCGGCCTGCGTCCAGCACGCTATCGACGATTCCGCCGCCGTGGCGGCCGCCGTCGACGCGCTCGGTCCAGCGCATCGGCTTGACGCTGGCCTGCTGGCTGCAGCGAAAATCCTGACGGTAGCGCAGGCCGGCTTCGCGCTGCTGGTTCGACAGCGAGGTGATGCCTAGCAGCGGATCGATAGTGCCCACCCGCACGATGCCGCCGGTGGCGGTGAAGCCGTCGTTCGACACCTCGTAGACGCGGGCAGCCTCCCGCGTGCCGGCGGTCAGCCGCTTGCGGCCGAAGGCGTCGTCCTTCAGTGCGAAATCATGGCCGATCTCGCGGCGGATGCGCACCTGCTCGGCCTCGCCCTTCGGCAGTTTCGGCGCTTGGGGTTTGGCGGGTTTGGTTTTCCTGGGCATGGGTAGGGTCCTCGCTTGGGTGTGGGTGTGCGGGAGTTGGCATGGTGGCGATCCTTCGCGCCTCCTCTGGCATGCCGGCCATCTCTCCCCACGCGGAAGGGGACTGGCAGCTTCGTCCTCGCCGCCTTTCCCACGACGCTGACGATTGGCGAGATCCGAGAAACGTTCGGACTCATCGCAGCACCTGCCCAGCCGTGCCGGCATTCGGTGTGATGGAACCAGCGCGAATTTTCGACGTTATGCGGCGTCTACGGGAGACATGCCGATGACAGCTTTCGTGCCGATAACCCTGCGCTTTTGCGACAACAGAACCATGCTGGTCGGGTCGGTGGCCGAGGCAGCCGGGGCGCTCAAGCAGCAATGGCCCGACAAGACTTCGCCGGTCTATGTCGAGGCGGCCCGGCTGGTTGCGCTCGCCGTCGATGGTACCTGCAGCCAGCGCATCGCCTTTGAGGCTCTGACCAAGGCAGCCAGGCAACAGAACATACTGGTGGCCAAGCCGAAAAGCCGCGCCCGCGACTGGCTGGACGCCGTGGTCAGTCCGTGAAAGGCGCGCGCTGACCGGAGAATTGATGCAACCGCCCGCCCGCGCGGCGCGTTTAGTGGAGCGGTAAGTGAAGCCGCGCGCAAAGCGAAGGTGAACGCCGTGGGTACCATGAAGACCGGAGTGCCGCTTAAGGTGCGAATGAACGGAGATATTGAAGAGATCGACAGCGTCAGCGAAGCCGCCGATTTTCTGCAGCGCTGGCCGCTTGAGCGGCGCGGCCATGTCTACCGCAGCGCGCTCAACGCCTGCAGCGCTGCAATCGCCGCGCAGATTTCTGAAGCCGATGCCATGAAAGTGTTCACCGGCTTTGCCCGGGTGGCCAATATTCTGGTGGCCGATGGCGGCTCGACCATGACGCCCGAGGCCAAAACCATGCAAAGCCACATGCCCAAGCAGGGCCGGCAGGCGCCGAAATAGGGCGACGAGGCTTCTTTCTCCCCGTTTACGAGGAGAAGTGCCCGGCAGGGCAATGAGGGGCGGCGCTTCGGTCGGATGCTTGAAGTTCATATCTGCTTTCCACTTCTGTGCGACCCTCATCCGCCTGCCGGCACCTTCACCCTCGAACGGGGAGAAGGGAACGCTTTCCCTCAACCCGCCTCCACCGCAAAAACCCTGCGGCGGAAGCGCGCCTGGTGATAGGTGCAGTAGCTCTTCAGCGCACTGGTCCGCATGCCGCAGCACAGCATGTCGGCGCCTGGCCGGCCGCCGGGCGCATCCCCCTCTTCAGCAATGGAAATGTCGGTATCCTCTTCCACCGTCAGGTCCAGCGGCGCGCGGCAGCGGGAGAACAGGCAGTCGATGAAGCGCATCGCCACGCCATGCGGCTGGCGGCCCACGGGGGCATGCGGCGGCACCGGCACGGTGAAACGATAGGTCTGGCCGTCGGCGATCAGCACATCCGCCTCGGGCACCACCAGGCGCGGCGGCAGCCAGCCAGGCGAAGTGTCGCGCCTGGCGGCCGCCTTACGCATGCCGGTCCCATTGGCGGTGTTCGCGGCGTCGACCGTGCCGGCGACCGGCCTGGAGCTCGCTTTGCCGTGCGTCGGCATTGTGCTCGCCAGCTTGCTCCCAGCGTGTTTGCCGACAGCCTGCTTGGCTCCGACCGGCAGCCCTTTGACATTGCTAAAGCCGATCGCGTCCAGCACGGCGTTGCGGTGCACGATGCCGATAATGGCATCGCGCGATACCGCACTGCCGCGCAGCGCGCTGAAAGCGGCGGCGATCCTCGAAGCGGAAAGCCCGGCCTCCAGCCAGCGGGCAATCTCCTGCAAGTCCGCCTCGGTGTAACTTGCCATTTCCAGGCTCCATCCAAAGTTCTGCCTTCGGCCGAGCGCCGCCAGGCAAGCGTCAAGGTTGGGCCCATTGGGCCGCACTCAGGGTTGTGTGGTTCGACGCCCGGCTTGCGCCGCCGGCTCAGCCGGACCGGGTTCGCTGTCCGGCCGCTTCGACGAGGCGCGAAAGCCGCGCCTCCGCCGTCTTTCTGTCGGGGGCCGAAACCGCCCTGCCGATCGCCCTGTCGCAAAGGATGACGGTGCCGTCTTCGGTGCGGATGCAGGATCGGCCAGATGGACCCGAAGACATCGGGCCGGCGCCATGCCGGTCGAATTGGGGGCCGGAGCCGAGGGGAGCGGCGGCTCCGGCCCTTACCGGCGCCGGTGACGGGCCGCCCCGACCCGGGGGGGTGCCGTGGGGCAACCGGACGCGGGCGTGGGCCCCCCCCCCGGGGGGGGGCGCCCGGGGGGGG
>NZ_JAMYUW010000061.1:0-29036 GCF_040323315.1 Mesorhizobium sp. M0047
ACGCAATAGGTGATGTTGCCGCCTTTGGGCGCATCGGGATTGACATAGTTGAAATGCGTGTAGTCGGGCGGCAGAGCTGGCTCGCCCTGCATGGCAATGGCGTGCTTCGGCTCGGATGCGGCCGGCTGATGCGAAAGTGCGAGAAACGATATCGCGGTGATCAGCCAAACAAGAACGCGGCCCATGACCGTCTCCTTAATGGGTCGGCTTGATGATTCGGTGCGCACCCTAGCATGACGCAGCTGCGCGCCGGCCAATCGTGCTTTCAACAATTGCTGACATCGGGCTGGATTCGACACCGCTTGCAGTGTAACACGCCCTCCGAAGTCATTCTGTTGCCTCATTTCGGCAACAGGTAGCTGGACCACACGGCACGAAGAAGCCGGTTCCGGGATCATTTGAGAGGAAGTGCACGACATGACGAGCCTGAACAGCAACGCGTACCGCCTGTCGGTCATGGCCGCTGGCGTGGTCGGCTTTCTGGGTGCAGGACTTCCCGCTGCTTCCGCACAGCAGCAACAGCAGATTCCGCAAGGCTGGTTCAAGGCCTGTACCAAGCAGGAAGACGTCGACATCTGCAATGTCCAGAACATCACCACCGCCGGCAACGGCCAGTTGGTCACCGGCGTCAGCCTGATCGAACTGAAGGGCAAGGTGAACCGCAAGGTGTTCCAGGTCACGGTCCCGACCGGTCGTCTGGTGCCTCCCGGCATCGGCCTGCAGATCGACACCGGCAAGGCGCAGAAGCTCGACTATGTAATCTGCTTTCCGGATCGTTGCGTGGCGGAAGTGCCGCTGACCGATCAGCTCGTCGCCGCGTTCAAGAAAGGCCAGGCGATTACGCTGACCTCCGTCAATTTCCAGAACCAGCCCAACCCGATCAAGGTCGCCCTGCAGGGCTTCAGCGGCGCCTATGACGGCCCGGCGCTGCAGCAGTCGGATATCGAGGACCGGCAGAAGAAGCTTCAGGATTTCGTCGCCAAGAACAACCAGGATTTCGCCAAGAAGCTCAAGGAAGAGCAGGACAAGGCGAAGACCGCCAACTGACCGGCCGATATCGTCGGACCAAACAAAGAAGCGGGGTCATGCCCCGCTTTTTTTTGTGACCGTCGGTTAATGCCTGGACTGCCGTTTCGGCTGGTAGCCCCCATCCGGCTTCTTGTCGAACATCTCCTTGATCTGTGGATGCCGGACGGGTTCGCCCGACTGATCCTCGAGCAGATTCTGCTCGGAGACATAGGCGACGTACTCGGTCTCCGAATTCTCGGCGAGCAAATGGTAGAAAGGCTGATCCTTGCGCGGCCGCACGTCGGCGGGGATGGCTTCGTACCATTCGTCGGTGTTGGCGAATTGCGGATCGACGTCGAAAATGATGCCCCTGAATGGAAACAGCCGGTGGCGAACCACCTGTCCGATTGCGAATTTGGCTGTTTTCATCGTACTCACCACTGAATTCCTTGGCTTTATTTGGCGCAGACTGGGCCTGAATTCAATCCCGAAGCGCTTCAGCGCGCTCCGAAGCTACGCAAGACGAGGCGCAAAGGTTTTACCGCATGCGGCCGATGTCGACGATCGTCGATGACGCAGCTTGTCGGAAACGGGAAGATCGCTGTCAGCGTGCCGGCCTTCGCCGGCCGCCGGCCAGCGCCGCAAAGCCGCTGCCGGGACGAAGTCCCTCGCGCATGAAAAAAGCGCGGAGCGGCGCGAAGCCGCCAAGCGCGCCGAGCCCGGCAACGCGGGCCATCTGTGCCGGCAGCATGCCGGAAAGCAGCGACATGTTGAGCAGATTGACCGCGCTGCTGCGCGCCAGAATATCGGGCCGACGCTTGAAATCATATGCCGCCAGGACCTTGGCGGCTCCCGGATCACTACGATTTTCACACGCGATTCCAATTAGATCTTCGACATCCCTGATACCGAGATTGAGGCCCTGCGCGCCGATCGGGGGAAACACGTGGGCGGCTTCGCCGATCAACGCTATCCGGTTTCGCGCAAAACGCAGCGGCGTCACAGCCGAAAGCGGGTAGATCTGCCGGCCCGGCTCGACCGTCACCCGACCCAGCATCGACTGCATCTGCTGTTCGATCCGCATCGAAAGCGTTGCATCATCCAACGCCGCGAGTTCGGCCGCGGTCTCGGGTTTCACCACCCAGACCAGACTTGAGCGATTGCCGGGCAGGGGAACCTGCGTGAACGGACCGGTCTCGGTGTGGAATTCCGTCGAAGTGAAGGCATGGTCGCCGCTGTGGCGGAAATTAAGGACAAGGGCTGCCTGCGGATAGGAGCGAGCCGAGGTCGAGATGCCGGCAGCCTGGCGGGCCGGCGACAAGCGGCCGTCGGCTGCCACCCCCAGCGATGCGTCCACCGTGCTGCCGTCGGCCAGGACGGCACGGACGTGTTGGGCATCGAGATGCCAGTTCGCCACCATAACCCAGTGCCATTCGATGCCGGCATGCGTGGCGACGGCACTGGCGAGTGCCGGATTGAGGACGCTGTTGGGCAGGTTTAGCCCGAACTGGTCCTCGTCTATCTCACTGGCGCGGAAGGTGACGACCGGGCTGCGGATCAACCGACTGGTCGCGTCGACGATGCGCATCACTTTCAAGGGCGCCGCCTTGGGCTTGATCTCTTCGAGCACGCCCAGCCGCTCAAGCATTTTCACGGCAGGGTTCATCAGCGCCGTCGTGCGGCCATCGGGGGCGGAAGTCTCCGGCCCGACCAGCGTCACCGGGAAACCGGCAGCGGCAAAACCGAGCGCCGCGATCAGTCCCGCCGGCCCCGTGCCAGCAACCAGTATCCGCGCAGTTCGCTCATGCTCCAAGATCGGCTTCCGGCTTGCAATGCGAGGCGGCCACCCGGCCTGCCTGTCGATGAGCATATAGGGCAGATCATGCCGCTTGATCAACGCGGCGATTCGGCCCATTCGGATGACATGACCGGCCAGCAGGACGACTTCAGCCACCTCGATCGCGCCGGCCGCGCAACGGCCACCATCGCGCACAATCCTCGCGTCACGGTAAACGTCGCTGTCGGCGCTTGTATCCTGCTCGCCTGGCTATTGCTTGCCGCGATGGCAATCCGCGGCGCCGAAGCCGGGATTGCAAGCGTCAGCGCCCCCGGCGACACGATCCTGCGCAAGCTGCCGCAACCGCCGCTGCCCGATTTCCTGGAACAGTTCTTTGCGCTTTGCCTGTCGCCGGCGCCGCTGGATGCAAGCCTCGCCCTGCAGGCCGGTGGGCTCGTTTCGATGTGGTTCCTGATGGCGATCGCGACGATGCTGCCTTCAGCCGCGCCGATGATCCGGACTTACTGCGAAATCGCCGATACGGCACGCATCAAGGGCGAGCCGGCCGTCCATCCGCTGGTGCTGGTCGCCGGCTACCTCAGTGTCTGGCTCGGCGCCTCTGTGACGTTTGCCGCACCGACCTTGGCCGCCCACGCATTCGGCTCGCCAGACGGGATGCTGGACCCGGTCGTCGGCATTGCCGGTGCGCTGGCGCTTCTGACTGCCGGCCTCTACCAGTTCAGCGGCTTGAAAGAAGCCTGCCTGACAAAGTGCAAGAACCCGTTCTCGATCCTTTTCGCGAACTGGAGCGCAAGGCCGGTCGGCATCTTCCGGCTTGGGGTCAAGCAAGGCCTCTGGTGCCTCGGCTGCTGCTGGGCGCTGATGATGGTGATGTTCGCTGTCGGCGTCATGAACGTCTTCTGGATGGCGTTGATCGGGCTGTTCACCCTGATCGAAAAACAAACAGCGAGCAGGGTTCCAACCCGGCTGGCCGGTGCGATACTGCTTGTCTGGGCAGCCGCGCTGCTAGTAGTCTCACTCTGAGTGGGGGAAAATCAATGGCAGATCAGGACTGGGCGATGAAAGGAGAGCTAGTACTCTCCTGTAATTGCACGGTTTTTTGCCCTTGCGTGTTGTCGCTCGGCAATCATCCGCCGACCGAAGGCTATTGTCAGACCTGGGCGGGGTTTCGCATCGATGCCGGCCATTTCGGGGACGTCGACCTATCCGGCCTCAATCTTGGGCTGGTCATGGAAATCCCAGGTTACATGAGCCGCGGCAACTGGACCGCCGGCCTGTTCATCGACAAGCGTGCCTCAGTCTATGCGGTCAAGGGGCTGACGAAGATCTTCACCGGCAAGGCAGGCGGAACCACATCGCTGCTCTCCATCCTCGTCGGCAAATTCCTCGGCGTCGAGCAAGTGCCTATCACCTATGAGACGCGTGACAAGACGCGTATCTTCCAGATACCGAAGATCATCGACGGTGCGGTGACACCGGTCCCCGGCAAGGATCGTGACAAGGATACGGTGATCAGCAACTCGGAATACTGGATCGCGCCCGAGATCATCGTCGCCAGGTCAGACAAGAGCAAGATGCGGGCCTTCGGCCGCAACTGGAATTTTGCCGGCCGTTCGGCCGAAATCTGCAAGCTGGATTGGCGGGGCCCGTGAGCAAGAACACAACGGCCCGGAAAGCCGCCAAAAAGATCACCGACCGGATTCCGCGGCCGAAGAAGAAAGTCACCTGGCCGCAGGCGAGGGCGTTCTCCGTCCATCTCTTGACCGCGTCGGGCTCGTTCCTGGCTTTCCTGTCGCTGGTGGCGGCAAGCGAAGAGCGCTGGACCGCGATGTTCTGGTGGCTCGGGCTGGCGCTGTTCGTCGACGGCATCGATGGGCCGATCGCGCGCAAGCTCGAGGTCAAGGAAATCCTGCCTACATGGTCGGGCGAACTGCTCGACAACATCATCGACTACGTGACCTATGTCCTGATCCCGGCCTTCGCGCTGTATCAGCGAGGCTTCATGGGCGAGGGCCTGTCGTTCCTGTCGGCGGCGATCATCGTCGTCTCCAGCGCCATCTATTATGCCGACACCGGCATGAAGACGAAGGAGAATTTCTTCAAGGGATTCCCCGTGGTCTGGAACATGGTGGTGTTCACGCTGTTCGTCATCGAGCCCGGACAATGGGTTTCGTTCGCGGTGGTGGTGGTGGCCGGCATTCTGACTTTCGTCCCGATCAACTTCATCCATCCGGTGCGGGTGGTGCGGCTGCGCCGTATCAACCTTGCGATGACCCTCTTATGGTGTGCTTTCGGCGCGCTTGCCCTTGCACAGGCGGCACTCGCCGCCTTCTACGATCAGATCGGCGTGCTGGGAGAACAAGTCGGCACCTTCACCAAGATCGGCATCACCATCACGGGGCTTTACCTCGCCAGCATTGGTGGCATCATGCAGTTCTTTCCCAATCTCGGTGCCAAGAAGGCCTGATCAGCCAGAGGAAGCCCAGCCTATGTCCAAAGCGATCCGCATTCACGCCCATGGTGGCCCGGAAGTCCTGACCTATGAGGACGCCGATCCAGGCCAGCCCGGAGCAGGGCAGATCCTGATCCGGCACACGGCGATCGGCCTCAATTTCATCGATGTCTATCATCGCTCCGGCCTTTACCCGCCGCCCGGCGGGTTCCCGCTTGTTCCCGGCGGCGAAGCTGCCGGCGTCGTGCTGGGGGTCGGCAAAGGCGTCGAGTGGCTGAAGCCCGGCGACCGGATCGCCTACGCCGTGACGACGGGAGCCTACACGCAAGAGCGCGTCATCGACGCCAGCCGCGTCGTCAAGGTGCCGGATGGCATCAGCGACGAACAGGCCGCCGCGATGATGCTGAAAGGCATGACCGCTGAGTATCTGCTGCGCCGGACGTTCAAGGTGAAGGCGGGCGACACGATCCTGTTCCATGCCGCTGCAGGCGGCGTCGGGCTGATCCTCGGCCAATGGGCAAGATATCTCGGCGCGACGGTCATCGGCACCGCCAGTTCGTCCGATAAGATCGAGCTCGCCAAGGAACACGGCTTCGACCATGTCATCAACTACAAGGAGCAGGATTTCGTCGCCGGGGTCGCCGCCATCACCGACGGCAGGAAGTGTGACGTCGTCTACGATTCGGTCGGCAACGATACGTTTCCGGCTTCGCTCGAGTGCCTGAGGCCGCTTGGCATGTTCGTCAGCTTCGGCCAGTCCTCGGGGCCGATCCCGCCATTCAGCATGTCGTTGCTGGCGCAGAAGGGCTCGTTGTTCGCAACCCGGCCGACGCTGTTCGTCTACAATGCAAAGCGCGAGGACCTCGAAGCCTCCGCCGCAGCGTTGTTCGAGGTCGTGCTCAGTGGCGCCGTCAAGATCAAGATCAACCAGCGCTACGCGCTGAAAGACGTGGGCAGGGCGCATTCGGACCTCGAGGGCCGCAGGACAACGGGAACGACCATTCTCATTCCCTAGAGACCGATTACAAACTCTACTCTGGCGGCCAAAACAGTCCCTTAGTCCGTTCTTCCTTGCTATTGCTTGAATTTCCGCTGAAATTCTTGAAGCTCTTTCAAGACGCGTGCCGCTTTCCGATGGGAGCCGGCCGCGCCTACCATGCTTTCGGGAACACAGAACATGTCTGGCTAACCAGATGGGAGGCACTGTGAGTGCAAATCAGGACGGCACAAACCTGCTCGAGGTCCGTGGCCTCACCAAGATATTCGGCACGCTGACGGCGTGCGATCATATCGATCTCGACATCGCCAGGGGTGAAATCCACGCTTTGCTCGGCGAAAACGGCGCCGGCAAATCGACGCTGGTCAAGATGCTGTTCGGTTCGCTGGAGCCCAATTCCGGCGAGATCTTCTGGAACGGCCAGGCGGTCAGGATTTCCAGCCCCGGCGTGGCCAAAAAACTCGGCATCGGCATGGTGTTCCAGCATTTTTCGCTGTTCGAGGCGCTGACTGCGGCCGAGAACATTGCGCTATCGCTGGACGACGGTTCGCCGATCAGCAGCATTGCGGCGAAGGCGAGGGCGCTTTCTTTCAGCTACGGCCTGCCGCTCGATCCTGAATCGCTGGTCGGCGACCTGTCGGTGGGCGAGCGCCAGCGTATCGAGATCATCCGCTGCCTGCTGCAAACGCCGCAGCTCATCATCCTTGACGAGCCGACTTCGGTGCTGACGCCGCAGGAAGCCGACAAACTGTTCGAGACGCTGGATCGGCTGCGTTCGGAAGGCAAATCCATCCTCTACATTTCGCACCGGCTCGAAGAGGTCAAACGCATCTGCGACCGGGCCACCGTGCTGCGGCATGGCAAGGTCGTCGGCCACTGCAACCCACGTGCGGAAACCGCCTCATCCCTGGCGCGCATGATGGTCGGCAACGAGGTGCAGGCGGTGGTGCGCGCACCCGTCGAGGGCATCGCCACGGCACAGCCACTTCTCGAAATCCGCAACCTCAGCCGCAAGCCGGCGACGCCGTTCTCGATCCCGCTCAAGGGCATCGACCTGAATGTCCGGGCCGGCGAGGTGATCGGCATCGCGGGCGTCGCCGGCAACGGCCAGGGCGAGTTCTTTGAATCCGTCTCAGGCGAAGTATTGCAGCAGGATGCCGGCTCGGTGCGGATCCGCGGCAAGAATGCAGGCAATCTCTCCATCACCGGACGGCGCCTGCTGGGCGCCGCTTTCGTCCCGGAAGAACGCCTCGGCCACGGCGCCGCGCCGCGCATGAAGCTTTCGGAAAATCTGCTGCTGTCGCGCCACGCCACCGACGGCAAGGCCTTCGTCGGCGGCGGCGGAATGGTCGATAGCGCGGCCATCTACGCCGCCGCTCAACGCATCATCGAGGCGATGGACGTGCGCAAGAGCGCGCCGGATCCGGAGGCGGCGGCGCTTTCGGGCGGCAATCTGCAGAAGTTCATCGTCGGCCGCGAACTCGACCGCCGGCCAAGCGTCATGGTCGTGAACCAGCCGACCTGGGGCGTCGACGCAGGTGCCGCCGCCCACATCCGCCAAGCCTTGATCGAGTTGTCGCGCAGCGGATCGGCGGTGCTGGTGATCAGCCAGGATCTCGACGAGCTGTTCGAGATATCGGATGCGATCGCGGTCATGCACAATGGCGCGCTGTCCAAGCCGATGCCGATCGCCGAAGCGACCTTCGAAAAAGTCGGCTTGCTGATGGGCGGCGCCGAACCCGGTCACGCCGAACACACGATGGAGACGGCATGATGCGCCTCGAACTCGTCAAACGCCCGCAGCGCTCGGCGCTGTTTTCAGCCCTATCGCCGTTCATCGCCTTCGCGCTGACGATCATCGCCGGCGCCATCATGTTCGCACTGCTCGGCGTCAACCCGCTGACCGCGTTCAATATCTATTTCATCGAGCCGATCAGCCAGGTCTGGCAATTGCACGAGCTGGCGATCAAGGCAGCTCCGCTCATCCTTATCGCTGTCGGCCTGTCGGTCTGCTACAAGGCCAATGTCTGGAACATTGGTGCCGAAGGACAGTTCATCTTCGGCGCCATCTTCGGCTCGATCATTCCGGTGCTGTTTCCGCAATTCGAGGGGCCGCTGGTGCTGCCGCTGATGCTTTTGCTCGGCATGGTCGGCGGTGCGGTCTATGCGGCGATCCCCGCCTTCCTGAAGACCCGGTTCAATACCAACGAGATCCTGACCAGCCTGATGCTGGTCTATGTCGCCCAGCTTTTCCTCGACTGGCTGGTGCGCGGTCCTTGGCGCGATCCGCAAGGCCACGGTTTCCCGCAGACGATCCAGTTCGGCGACTCAGCCGTATTGCCGGAACTGCTGCCGGACGCCGGTCGGGCGAATTGGGGATTTGTCTTCGCGTTGATCGCTGCGGTGCTGATCTGGATCCTGATGAGCCGCATGCTGAAGGGTTTCGAGGTGCGCGTGCTGGGCTCAAGCCCGCGGGCAGGGCGTTTCGCCGGCTTCGGCCTCAAACGCATGGTGTTCTTCGCCTTCCTGCTGTCGGGCGCGTTGGCAGGGCTTGCCGGCATCTCGGAAGTCTCGGGTGCTATCGGCCAGCTGCAGCCTGTCATTTCGCCCGGCTACGGCTTCACCGCCATCATCGTGGCGTTCCTCGGCCGCCTCAACCCGCTCGGCATCGTCGCCGCCGGCCTGGTGCTGGCGCTGACCTATCTCGGCGGTGAAGCGGTACAGAGCGCACTCGGCATCTCCGACAAGGTGGCGCGGGTATTCCAGGGCATGCTTTTGTTCTTCGTGCTCGGCTGCGACACGCTCATCCACTACCGCATCCGCCTGATCGGCCTGGCGCTGACAAAACCGGAGGGTGCCGCGAAACTCGATCCGGAGCCCAAGCTGAAGGAAGCCCGTTGATGGACATCACCGTAAACATCCTTCTGACCATCGCCACGGCGGCAACGCCGCTGCTGATCGCAGCGATCGGTGAACTGGTGGTCGAGCGCTCCGGCGTGCTCAATCTGGGCGTCGAAGGCATGATGATCATGGGCGCCGTTGGCGGGTTTGGCGTCAGTTACCTCACGGGATCACCCTGGATCGGGCTGCTGGCGGCAATCGCCATGGGCGCCGTGTTCTCGCTGCTGTTTGCCGTCATGACGCTGTCTCTGGCTACCAACCAGGTGGCGACCGGCCTGTCGCTGACGCTGCTCGGGCTCGGCCTCTCCGGCATGATGGGGACGAGCTTCGTCGGTCAGCCCGGCGAACGGCTGCCCAACCTCGACATTCCCGGCCTGACCTCGATCCCGGTGATCGGCCGATTGCTGTTCGGCCAGGACCCGATCTTTTACATCTCGATTGCGCTCACAGCTGCCGTCACGTGGTTCTTGTTCAAGACCCGGACCGGGCTGACACTGCGCTCCATCGGCGACAGCCATACGTCGGCGCATGCGCTTGGCATCAAGGTCATTCGCTACCGCTATCTCTCCGTCATCTTCGGTGGCGCCTGCGCCGGCCTCGCCGGCGGCCATCTGTCGCTGGTCTACACGCCGCAATGGGTTGAGAATATGACTGCCGGCCGCGGCTGGATCGCGCTGGCACTGGTCGTGTTTGCCTCGTGGCGGCCATGGCGGGTGCTGGCCGGCGCCTATATCTTCGGCGCCATTTGGGTTGGCCAGCTTCACGTGCAGGCGATCAACCTCCAAGACTTCGTCGATGCTCCCTGGGTGATCTACAAGGTCATCGCTTTCCTAAAATCATTTCCGTCTCAACTGCTTTCTTCTCTGCCCTATCTGGCAACCGTCGTGGTTCTCGTTCTAATCTCGCGCAACAAGCGTCTGACGATGATGAACACGCCGGCTTCCTTGGGGCAGCCATTCGTTCCGGATCGTTGACAACAAAAACAAACGGGAAGCTCCAAGGCTTAACTCAGAGAGGTAACACAATGAAAAAACTGCTTATTGCCCTGATGACAACGACCGCCGCCCTATCGCTGGCGGCAACCGCCGAGGCTGCGGACAAGCTGAAGGCGTGCTGGGTCTATACCGGTCCTATCGGCGACTTCGGCTATTCCTACCAGCATGATCAGGGCCGTCTCGAGGTGGAGAAGGCGCTGGGCGACAAGGTCGAGACCGCTTACCTTGAAAACGTCTCCGAAGGCCCCGATGCCGACCGTGCTTTCGAGCGTCTGGCGCGCGAAGGCTGCAAGCTGATCTTCGGCACATCGTTCGGCTTCATGGACGCCGAAGTGAAGGTTGCCAAGAAATTCCCCAAGGTGATGTTCGAGCACGCAACCGGCTACAAGACCGGCGACAATCTCGGCATTTACAATGCGCGGTTCTACGAAGGCCGCTATGTGCTTGGCCAGATTGCCGCCAAGGAATCCAAGTCCGGCGTCGCCGGTTACATCGTTTCGTTCCCGATCCCCGAAGTGGTGATGGGCATCAACTCCTTCATGCTCGGCGCACAGTCGATCAACCCGAACTTCAAGGCCAAGATCGTCTGGGTGAACTCGTGGTTCGATCCCGGCAAGGAAGCCGATGCCGCCAAGGCGCTGTTCGACCAAGGCGCCGACATCATCGTCCAACACACCGATTCGACCGCTGCCCTGCAGGTGGCCGAGGAGCGCAAGCTGCACGGATTCGGCCAGTCCTCCGACATGATCAAGTTCGCGCCGAACGCGCAGCTGACCGCGCTGACCGACGAATGGGGTCCGTACTATATCAGCCGGGTCCAGGCAGCCCTCGACGGCACCTGGAAGCCGGACAATGTCTGGCTCGGCATCAAGGATGGCGCGGTCAAGCTCGCGCCTTTCACCAACATGCCCGACGACGTGAAGGCGATGGCGGAAGCCACCGAAAAGAAGATCGCCGGCGGCTGGAATCCCTTCACCGGACCGATCGCCAAGCAGGACGGCACGCCGTGGCTGAAGGATGGCGAAGTCGCCGATGACGGCACGCTGCTCGGCATGAACTTCTATGTGAAGGGTGTCGACGACAAGCTGCCGCAGTAAGCAGCGAGCGATACAAATGAGGAGGGCGCCGCGAGGCGCCCTTTTTCATTCGGCATGTTGTGCCTCGGCTTGTGTGTGACGAAATCTCGCGAGCCCGACATAGAGGGGGTCGGTTCCGGTAGGAGGCGAAATGGCGTTCACTTCGACACGAGCGGTTTGCTCATGTTGATTCCGGTTACCCGAAATCCCGTGGCTTCATAAACATGCCTGGCGCGTTTGTTATCATCAGCCACTCGGAGCTTTATTTGTTGAAAGCCTTTGCGTTTCAGGTCGTTTTCAAGAACTTCTAAGGCCTGCTTACCGAGGCCTTGACCCTGATAGGCAGGAAAGATGTGAAAATCGCTGATGAATGCCGCGCGCATCGTCGGATCCTGTTTGTACCATAGGTACCCAATAACCTTTTCAGGGGTTCCGGTCGGATCGACCAGGCACAGCAAGACGTGGCCGATCGTATCGACGCCGTCAGGTAAGTCAGATGCGATTTCCTGTTTCGCTTGTGCAAGAGACTCATTATCGGAAAGCCGGTAGTTCGAGGCGATCTCGGATGCGTAGTCAGGAATAAAATAGTCGAGATAAGCTACAAACTCGCTGTCTCGCATTGGCCTTAACGAAATCATTGAGTAACTCCTTTATCGAATTTGCCGACTGTCTGGCTCGTGCAAGCGCCATGACTTTTTTGCGCTCAACACGATCTAGCTTCGTCCCGGAGCCCGTCTCTTTGAATATCGCGGCCACGTCGTAACCGATCGACCGCGAGGCCGAGCCAGATCCTGAGCAGCCGCTGAGCCGGTCGTTCGCACGTGCGCCAGATCAGCCAAGAAACAACCAGCATGAGCGCGATGCAGCCGAGGGCGGCAAACCATTTGCCGATCAGGGGTGCGGCGGCATTGATCGCGAGATAACCGATCTTCTGATGCAGCAGATAGAGTGGGTAGGTCAGGCCGCCCAGCGCCAGGGTGAGCGCCGACGGCCTGACACGGTTGCGCAACAGCACCGCGCCGATCAAGGCCGCGTGCATGACGACATTGGCGAGGACGAGATTGGCCGATGTAACTGCGATGCCGTAGTGGCCCTGCATCCAGCGCTGCGTCACCGACAGTGTGCCGCAGGACATCAGGAATGATGCGACAAGCAGCAGCAAAGCCGGTAGTGAACGGCCGTGTGCGTGGATGTGATGAAACACCACGCCAGCGGCGAAGAACGGTCCGAACTCGGTGATGAACAGCAGCCTTGCCGCGCCGCTGCCTACGAAAAACTCGTTCAACGCCGACACCGCCAGCCAGACGAAAATCAGCTCTAGCTTGCGTTTCTGGAAGAGCCCGGTGAAAAGCGCCAGCGTCACCCAGCCGTAGAAAACCAACTCTAGCACGATCGACCAATAGACGCCGTCCATGAAGGGTTGGCCGAAGGCCGGTGCGAACATCGACAGATTGGCGGCATACTGACTGAAAGCGGCTGGAATCAGTGGTGTGCCGGCAAGGATAACCATCGTGAAGGTGAGCGTCATGCAGAGCACGAAGCCAGGATAAAGGCGAACGAAACGTGCGACCGCAAACTCGCCCCATCTGCGGTTTTCCGCCGACCAGGCAATGACGAAACCGCTGATCAGAAAGAACAGATTGACGCCGAGATAGCCGTAGAGGGCGAACGGCGCTGCAAGCGGATAACTCTCGGCGAGAAAGCCCTCGGCGGCCGCGCCGCGAAAGAAATAGTGAAAGAGCACGACAGCAAGTGCTGCCGCCAGCCTGAGCAGGTCCAGCGTCGCGATATAATCTTGCCCCGCAGGTTTGGCGTCCATCCGAGTTTCCGTATTTATAGTACGGAAACTCTACTGCGGATCGCGGTTGAACGGGTTAAGGACCCTAACTATCGCCGGATGTAGTAAATAGCGCCCGTCAAACCGCCGAGCCATAGAGGTCATAAGCATCGGCGCGGTCGATCTTGACGGTGACGATGTCGCCTTGACGCAGTGGACGGCGCGACTGGATGTGCACGGAGCCGTCGATCTCGGGCGCGTCGTATTTGGTGCGGCCCTTTGCCGATGTGCCTTGCGCCTCGTCGATCAGCACCGGCAAGCGCTTGCCGATCTTTTTGGCAAGCTGCGTCGCTGAAATCGTCTGCTGGCGCTGCATGAAGCGGTGCCAGCGCGCCTCCTTGATTTCCTGCGGGACCTGTTCGAGGCCGAGCTCGTTGGAGCGGGCGCCCCGGACCGGCTCGTATTTGAAGCAGCCGGCGCGATCGATCTTGGCTTCGTCGAGCCAGTCGAGCAGCATCTCGAAATCGTCGTCCGTCTCGCCGGGGAAGCCGACGATGAAGGTCGAGCGGATGGCGAGATCCGGACAGACCTCGCGCCAGCCGCGAATGCGCTCGAGTGTCTTTTCGCCATGTGCTGGGCGGCGCATGTTCTTCAACACCTGCGGCGAGGCATGCTGGAAGGGAATGTCGAGATAGGGAAGGATCTTGCCTTCCGCCATCAGCGGGATGACGTCGGCGACATGCGGGTAGGGGTAGACATAGTGCATGCGCACCCAGATGCCGAGCTTGCCCAGTTCCTCGAACAGATCGAGGAATTTCGCGCGCACTTCGCGGTCGCCGAACATGCTGGTCTGATACTTGATGTCGATGCCGTAGGCGCTGGTGTCCTGCGAGATGACGAGGAGTTCCTTGACGCCTGCCTTGGCCAGTTTCTCGGCCTCGCGCAGCACATCGGCCGCCGGCCGCGAGACGAGGTCGCCACGCAGTGCGGGAATGATGCAGAAGGTGCAGCGGTTGTTGCAGCCTTCGGAAATCTTGAGATAGGCGTAGTGGCGCGGCGTCAGCTTGACGCCTTGCGGCGGCAGCAGGTCGATATAGGGATCGTGTGAAGGCGGTGCGGCCTCATGCACGGCCGCCATCACACTCTCATAGGCCTGCGGTCCGGTGATCGCCAGCACATTGGGATGTCTCTCGCGAATGACATCCGGCTCGGCGCCGAGGCAGCCGGTAACAATGACCCGGCCATTCTCCGAAAGCGCGGAGCCGATGGCATTGAGCGACTCGTCGCGGGCGGAATCGAGAAAGCCGCAAGTGTTGACGACGACAAGGTCGGCACCGTCATGCCTGCGTGCGATCTCGTAGCCTTCGGCGCGCAAGCGCGTGATGATACGCTCCGAATCCACCAGCGCCTTCGGGCATCCAAGACTGACAAAACTCACGCGGGGAGCGGACATATAGGTTTTCCGGGCTTTCAGGATTGCCGGCGCAGTACCACACTTATTACGGCAATGGTATGGGCACGCCTGCGATGCGGCAAAACGCACGGCGTTTGCACTGCGGAGCTTTCGGTCGAAGACGCGGCGGGCAGCCGCCTCAGCTGACCGCGCCGTTTATATGCGGCCAGACTTCCACCGCCCCGCGATAGACCATGTCCACCGCCACATAGAGGATGATCAACAGGCCGACATAGGCGATCCAGCGGTGGCGATGCAGCAGCTTGGCAATGAAAGTCGCGGCGAGGCCCATCAGCGCGATCGACAGCACGAGACCTATGACCAGCACAGGGAAATGGTCGCGCGCAGCACCCGCGACCGCCAGCACATTGTCGAGCGACATCGACACGTCGGCGACGACAATCTGCAAGGCTGCCTGGCCGAGCGTCTTGCGCTTCGCCTTTCCGGCCACCGCCTTGTCGCTGTTGAGATCGAGGTTCGACAGCGCCTCGGTCGCTTCCAGCTCATCGGCTTGGGATGTGCGCAGCTCGCGGTACATCTTCCAGCAGACCCACAGCAGCAGGATACCGCCGGCCAGCAGCAGGCCTACGATCGCCAGCAGTTTGACGGTAACCGCGGCAAAACCGATGCGCAGCACGGTTGCCGCCAGCACACCGATGAGGATCGCATTCTTGCGTTGTTCGGCCGGCAGGCCGGCTGCGGCGAGGCCGATGACGATCGCATTGTCGCCGGCAAGCACGAGGTCGATGGCTATGACCTGGAGCAGGGCCGTCAGGCTGGCAGCGCTGAAAATATCCATCGACCGGAAGCCCTTGCTGATTTGCCGAGTGGTCCTCGATTATCCAGAGGGCCTAACTTGGTGGTCCCTTGGCGTCAAGGGATCGCCCGTGGCGACATCACCGAAGCATCGTTACGTCAAATCTGATCAGAGGATCCGCGGCACTCGTCGATAGCTGGGCAAAACCATGGCCGATCACAGATCAATCGTAGATATTATATTTGGCCCAATCGGCTTCCGGGATCTCGTCGCCGATCCGGTAGCGCAGCTGCAAAACTTCCATATGATCGGGCGCCGTCTCGCACTTGAATTTCAGCCGGTACCATTGCCCGTTGCTGCGAAACGCTGCGCCCGGGCTTTTGATGGCATCCACGTCCATCTCGGGCGTCGCGAAGGCGTAGGCGACGACGCGATCGGCTTTGAACTTGCGGTCATCGTGGGTGATCCGGTCGAGCACTTCGGCGTCACAACGCTGTTCAAGACGGGTTTGGGGATCGAGTTTCATCAGGCCTGCGCGCAATGCACTGTCCATTGCGCTGGCCGGAAAACTCAATGCCACAGACGCCAAGGCGGTCATGCAGAGCTTCTTCATGGGCGGGACAAGCACCACATTTTGTCGGAGGAATCAACCAAGGGGACCGCCTCGGACCCCGCAGGCATGATCAATCAAATGGTCGATGCGTTCAAAATTGCGTGTCGGGATTCATCGTGCGACGCCTGTGGCCAGCGGACCAGCGAAGCACGGCCGGCATCCGTGAGATCGTAGAGGCCGCGGTCGACGCGCGCGAACCAGCCGTAGACATTGTCCTGCAGGATTTTCGGCGCGATCGGCGTCAGCACCTTCAGTTCGCGCGGCCGCTTGGGTCCGTCCACCATGGCGGCAGCGCAGGCGAGGGCGCTTTGCCGGTAGGCCGTCATGATCGGATTGCGCGATCCCCCTCCCGCAACGGGATCGCCGCGACGGCGCTGGTGCTCGTCGACCAGGCGGGAGCGCCGGCGCGCATTCTTGCGCGGCGCCTGCGCGATCGGACTGAGAAGCACTTCAACGCGGTCGGTCGCGGTCACGCCAAGCAAACCGAAGCCAAGGCGGCGGCAGAGATTGCGAAACCGTGCATCGCTTTCGCGGCCCTTGCCCCGGGCCGACATGCGCGCGGCCAGCCAGACCTCGTCGCAGGCCGCAGCACGATCGACACCTTGCAGCACCAGCTCGAGATTGAACTGCAGTTTCAGTTCGCAGATGACGACGACGGGCGGCTCACCCTCGCGCAGTGCGACGATGTCGCAGCCGCCGATCTCGCCTTTGACGACAAAGTCGAGGCTTTCGAGGAACCGCTTCACCGGCGCATAGAGTGACATCTCGTCCATGCCGCGAAGGTTTAGCCGATTCGACGCGAAAAGCCTCCCGCGAGCGCGACCGTCGAACGCCACGTCGGCAGCGCCCGGGTTGGAAATGCAGCTTCCTGCGTCCTCAAGAATGAACTTTTTCGAGGAAAGCCAGCAGAACGCTGTTGAATTGCTCAGGCCGCTGCAACGGGGCAAAATGGCTTACGCCGGACAGAATGATCAGCTCGGACGCCGGGATGCACCGGGCGAGATAATCGGCGTGCTCGTGTTTGATGAACTCGTCATGCTCGCTTTGAACGATCGCCACAGGCACGCGTATTTGTGCCAGGTCGGCCGCGGAATAGTTGGGTTCGGTCTTCATCATCAGGCCAACGGCATCAACAAATGCAGCGAACCGGTCCGGCGTAGTCGACAATGCGGCATAGTCCTTGACGTGCCGGCCGAAACACCGGTCGAGAACCGGGCTTGGCTCGATTTCCTTCGTGCCGCTGGGATCCATGTTGCAGCCGAAGAAGAATACACTCGCGATGCGATCCGCGGCCGTCATGCCAAGGATCAAAGCGACGCATGCGCCGTCGCTCCAGCCCACCACAGCCGCCTTCTTCAGCTCCAGACGGTCCATCACGGCCAGAACGTCGGAGGCCATCAGTTCGTATTTGTACGGCCGCTCATCGCGCGTGCTGCGCCCGTGGCCCCGGCTGTCGATCACCACGACGCGGTGGCCAGCCCCGACCAATGCCGGAACCTGGAATCCCCAATTGCCGCTGTGGCCGAGGCCGCCATGCAACAAAATCACGGGAGAGCCAGTCCCATAAGTCGCGTACCAGATTTCCGCACCTTCGTGCTCCACCTGGCCTTCGTTACTTGCGGCCGGAAGAGGGGCAGCGCCACACGCTTCGAATTTCTGAAGGTCGCCGTCGTGGTATTCCATGCTGAAAGGTCTCAAGGCAAACGGGAAAAACCCGCAATAGCCGCTGGCGCGGCATTGCGCTCTCCCGAGTTTTACCTGTGCTTCCCGAGTTGACAAGCGCCCTGACGTGACAACCCGTCGATGTCAGGCCTCGGTGCGCGGCGCTGGTCGGTTCGACAGCTTCCTGCGGGGAAGGAATGGATAGCCGGTCTGACCGATATAGGTGGAGGGGATTGGATCATCGACGCCGTACTTCTCCGGCACCTTGTCTCCGGTGGCATTATAGGTGCCGAACATGACGTCGAGGAGAGGCAGCTGCCCGGCGAAGTTCTTATCATAGGCTTCGCGCTGGTTGGCATGGTGCCAGCGATGGAATTGCGGGCTGGCGATCAGCCACTTCAAGGGGCCGAAAGGAATCCGCACGTTTGAATGAACAAGCATTGTGTGGCCGAAGTAGATCATCGAAAAGACGGCGATCGAGGCATCGGAGAACCCAAGGAAATAGACCGGCGTCAGCGATATCGCCTTGGTGACAATGATGTCGACCGGGTGATTGTGGAAAGCCCCAAGCCAGTCCAGTTCCTCTATGCCGTGGTGAATTGCATGGAATTTCCAAAGCGCGGGGATTTTATGGAAAGCCCTATGTGCCCAATAGACGCCGATATCGGTGATCAGGATGATTTCCGCAACCTGCAGCCAGACGGGCTGGCCACTGACGGCCTGGGTTATCGATTGCGGGACAAGGATCGCAGCGAAGCCGAGGACACCGGCCGCCATCATGGCCATGGCCATCTTTATGAAGAAGCCGTTGAACAGCATGTAGATCAGATCGACGATCAGGCCCTTGCGGAAAACCTTCTGCGGCCGCTCGGCAAACAGATTCTCGAACGGAATGAAGATCAGCCCGCAGATCAACAGTGCCTTGATGCCAAAGATATCCATGCATTCGCCCCGGCGCGCCGCCTGCGCCTCTGACAAGAACCACATCTCCCCTTTCCAAAGGTTAAAGGTTCTGTGTTCGCGCAGAGGCGCCGCCAGCGCGAATCGTGAGCGAGGCGCTGAAGCAGGAATTATCAAACTATTGATGTTATTACGATTTCTTCGATTTGTGGCGGAGGAAGTGGGATTCGAACCCACGGTGAGCTTGCACCCACGCCGGTTTTCAAGACCGGTGCCTTAAACCGCTCGGCCATTCCTCCATCGTGACTTTTCATCACTTAGGCTTGCTCGTCCGGCCGGTTTTGACCTGTTTGGCACCGGATTGGCACCGAAGGCGTTTGCCGACTGGTTCGTACTTCATTCCTGTAGTGCGGCATTGAGGGCTGCGTCAACCACCGCTGCGGTGCCTTCCAACTGCCCGGGCATCATGGGCGCATAAATCATAAATATTGAGCGTGACCGACGGATTGCGTGACCGCCACGGGGACGTCCCGGCGCTGATCGATCGGCTTGGCCTGGATCACGGTTCCATGCATTGGGATCTGGTCGGGCTCTTCGGCTGCTCGGCGTGTAAGGCCGCGGGCCGGCCGGTGTTCTTCACATGCATTCCTGAAGGCCAACAGAGGGTGGGCAATCAGGACTGGAAGCCGACATTCGACCAACCAAAACGGCTTAACGGAACATTAGCGATCTCTAACGGTTGTGCTTGCGGCAGGCGATGCTCGGCCCATCACTGCTGAAGATCGGGATGCGCAACGTCCGATCGGCTCCCAAGTGGTGCGGGTTCCGGGGAGGGCATAAGATGAAAGACACGCCGGTAACAACCTACGTTGTCAGCGTGTTCGAGAAGCCGCATTGGCGGACCGTGCTGACCACCAAGGACAAGGCCAAAGCCCTGGCGATGGCCAAGGAGATCGGCGACAAGGTGCGAGTTCAAGAAATTACGCCGAAGCCGAAGAAGCGCTAAGGGGGGCCGCCCCAATAGGCGATCCAATGGGAGGGAAGCCCGCAATCCGGCCCGAAACCCTAATCGATGAAAAGCCCGCCACGGGAGCGACCTGCGGCGGGCTTTTGGAGTGGCTACATCCCTAAGGAATCGACCGCTTGTAGTCGTATTGTGAACTGCGAGATCACGTTAGCCTATGGTGTGATCGCGGAAGGGAGGCGAGCACAGGTGCGGTTAGTGACCCATAATGGGTCAATCAATTTGGCACCGCAATTGCGTGGAGGCGATTGTGGGTGGGGAAGGGCCCGTCGCTTCGCAAATGAGGCGGCGGGCCTTCGCTTAAGCGGTCTCGTCGATGCGGCCTGGACTTGTTACGGCCGCGAGGGTCGCGCGCCGCAGATAGCCACAAGCCACTTTCCGGAAAGCGAGCGGCTTGCAACTTCAGCAAGACGATAATCGCCGGCAACCTACTCAGGTTGGAGATAGCGCCGGCCAAACAAATCGAGCCGAGTCGTGGTCGCGGAAGGCTAGCGCGTCGATTGTTTCTTGGCTTGTGCGGCGACTGCACAGAGGAAAGCCAATGCTGCCGCATCGCAGGCCGTTCGTGATGGGCCCTTGGCGAAAAGAACGGCGTCCGCAGCGCGTAACGTCAAGCCATGTTTTTTGGCGAAAGAGGTAACTTCGTAAGGCTGATCCTCTTCAGATCGATGGATGCCGAAATCGTAATTCATGCGCTATATCCTCCCGGTTCGCTACCTTTCCCTCCTCGCCCTGAGGCTAAATTAACAGCCGGTGTGTCCCGCGAGCTAGCAATTAGGGGTTGTGTAAAACGATATAACTCCGCCCCGGCTACATCTTGTTGTTGTCGATGACGCCGGCCTCGCCGTCGAGCAAGGAGGTGGTCACTTTGAGCGACTTCCGAACCATGAGGCCGGCGCCCTCGCCATTCATTGCGTCGACAATGTGGGCTGCGTAGGCAGCGACGCAAAGCCGTTACTTTTCGGGGTGCTCGGCATGGCGGCGGCGCCACATTCTTGCCCGGTTCTGGCCACAATCGGTTAATATCGTGATAAACAATTCCTGCGCACAAGGGATCGGGGTTCAAGGCGTCTTTTATATTCGTCGAGTACGTGTTTTGGCATCCTCTGATGCTTGAACGCGGCGTCCTAGGTCGAGACTGAAGGGGACATCAGGAAATGCAGGCTGTGACGCACACGCGCCTTCGTCGCGCTGCCACAGTTGCGTTGTTTACCGTTTCGGCCGCCTTGCTGGCGGCGTGCGCGTCGCAGCCTGAGCCGAAAGCGATGGTCTACAAGAAGACCCGCTCCAAGGAATATTTTTCCGAATCCGAATATGGCGTGAAGGCAAGCCCGCGCGTGTTCTCCAAGAACGGTCGCATGCAACGCGGCGGCGGCCGTGACCAGCTTGGCAAACCCTATCAGGTTCGCGGCAAGTGGTATTATCCCCGGGAAGACAAGCGCTACGCCAAGGTCGGCCTGGCCTCCTGGTATGGCGACGCCTTCCACGGCCGGCTTACCGCCAACGGCGAAGTCTACGACATGACCCACCTGACGGCGGCGCATCCGACCATGCCGCTGCCAAGCTATGCGCGCGTCACCAATCTCGCGACCGGCAGTTCGGTCATCGTTCGCGTCAACGATCGCGGCCCGTATCACGAAGGCCGCATCATCGATGTGTCGGAGCGCGCAGCCCAGATGCTTGACTATGCCAACATCGGCACCGCTCAAGTGAAGGTCGAATATGTCGGCCGTGCACCGCTCGACGGCGATGACGACCAGTATCTGATGGCCTCCTACCACCCGGGCAACAGGGCGCCGGATCCGTCGGATGGATTGCCGGGCGGCGTCATGGTGGCCATGAACGGACCGTCGCCAAGTCTGCCTGCCGGCGCTGCTGCGGTGCCGTTTCCGGGTCAGTTGACCGATTCCGGTGTCGCCCAGCCGGACATGTCGGCGCAGGCGCCGGATTACGTCGATCTGACGCTGCCCGAATTCGGCCCGATCGTGCCGGAGCGCCCGGAAATCAATTTGCCGCGGCAATCTCCGTTTGCCGTGGCCTCGCTGTCCTATGCGGACGAGAGGGTCGAACGCGCCTCCAATGCGTTCGCCGCACTGGGTGGCGATGGTATGTCGCCGGCCGATGTCCTTCAGTCATGGAAGCGACAGCCGCAGGGTTCGGCTACCGACTACGTCGCTGCCGGTTCGTTCGAGGATGTAGCGGAGGCCAAGCGCATTGCCGCTCAGCTTGCCGCATTCGGCAAGATCGAGATCCAGCGCTCGGAACTCGATGGCGAGGATTGGTATTCGGTCAATCTCTATCCAGACGGCCACAGCAATCTGGATGATTTGTTGCAGGCAGCATGGTCGCATGGCGCGCCGGATGCGCTGGCTGTGCGCAACTGAGCTGAAGCCAGCCGGATTTCCGCTGTGCGGTTGATCCGCCCCGCAAAAAGCCTGATAGTTTTTGCGGGCTTGCCGGCCGGGCCGGCCAATGGGTCGAACATCATGCAATTGCGCTTGCTCCAGCCTCTCGCCGGGCTTCTGGTTTTTGGCCTGCTGCTGTTTTCGCAGGCTCCAGTGCGTGCGCAGCTGTTCGAGACCAAGGCCACGCAGGTCTTCATGATCGATGCCGAGACCGGGACGGTGCTGTTTTCGAAGGATGCCGACAAGCTGATACCACCGGCCTCGATGGCCAAGCTGATGACCATGGAAGTGGTGTTCAACGCCATCAAGTCGGGCCGCCTGAAGCTCGACGATACGTTCGTGGTCAGCGAGAACGCCTGGCGCAAGGGTGGCGCGCCTTCGGGAACATCGACGATGTTCGCCAAGCTCAAGTCGGCGGTCCGGCTCGAGGACCTGATTCAGGGCGTGGTCGTGCAGGCGGCTAATGATGGCTGCATCGTCATCGCCGAAGGCATGTCCGGGTCCGAGGACAGTTTTGCCGCGCAGATGACCGAGCGCGCCCGCCAGATCGGCCTCAAGACATCGACTTTCGTCAACTCGACCGGCCTGCCGGCGGATGGTCAGCAGACGACTGTGCGTGAACTGGCGCAGCTGGCCGTGCACCTGTGGCGCGATTATCCGAATTTCTATCGCTACTATGGCCAGAAGGATTTCACCTGGAACAAGATCTCACAGAGGAACCGCAATCCACTGCTGGCGATGGATATCGGCGCCGACGGCCTGGCGGTCGGCGCCAGCGAGACGTCAGGCTTCGGCATCGTCGGTTCAGTCAGCCATAACGGCACTCGGGTGTTCGCTGCTATGAGCGGGCTGGCCAGCGACAAGGAGCGGGCCGAGGAGGCGCGAAAGTTGCTCGACTGGGGCGTTCGCTCCTTCGAGAAGACCGAAATCTTCGCAAAGGATGAGATCGTTGGAGAAGCCCAGGTTTTCGGCGGCGCCAAATCGGGGGTGACGCTGAAGGCCAAGGGTCCGATCGACATCTTCCTGCCGATCACCAACCGCGACAAGCTGACGGCCAGGATCGTCTACAACGGCCCGGTCGCAGCACCCGTTGAAGAGGGGCAGCCGGTGGGCGCGTTGCGGGTCTGGATCGGCGATACGCTCAGTCAGGAGACACCGCTTTTCGCCGCCGAATCGATCGGCGTCGGTACGCTGCCGCAGCGCGCGCTCGATGCCGTCAAGGAGCTGGCGGTCGGCTGGCTGCGCTAAATGCATGTCGCTCAAAAGTGGCCCCGGTTTTGGGGGCAACGATATGCACAAAAGCAGAAAATCGACGGCATGGACGTTTCGCCGAACGCGGACTATCTAGAGCGCTACAAGCCCATTCAAGCATGGACAAGAAGGCCTCTCGGTTGGCACGCGGATTTTTCATCACCTTCGAAGGCGGCGAAGGGGCAGGCAAGTCGACGCAAATCGAGCGGCTGGCCAGGAAGATGCGCGCCAAGAAATACGATGTCCTCCTTACCCGTGAGCCGGGCGGCTCGCCGGGTGCCGAAGCGGTCAGGCACGTGCTGCTTTCGGGGGCCGCCGAACCGTTTGGGCCGAAGATGGAAGCGTTGCTTTTTGCGGCGGCGCGGTCCGACCATGTCGAACAGGTCATCCGACCGGCGGTCGAGCGTGGCTCCATCGTGCTTTGCGACCGCTTCCTGGATTCCTCCCGCGTCTACCAGGGCGTCACCGGTGGCATCGATCCAGCGTTCATGAATGCGCTGGAGCAGGTCGCCATCAATGGCATGATGCCCGACCTGACGCTGATCTTCGACATCGATCCGGCCGAGGGCCTGAGACGCGCAACACTGCGGCGCGGCGCCGACGCAGACGCCGACCGCTTCGAAAAAGAGACGCTGGCGATCCATCAGGCCCGCCGCGAAGCGTTCCTGGCGATCGCCGCGGCCGAGCCGGAGCGCTGTATCGTGATCGACGCGGCCGCCGAGCCGGATGCGGTTGAGAATGTCGTCACCGCTGCTGTGTTCGCGGCGCTGGCGTCAAGAACGCCGGCGCGCAACATGCGGGCGACGCCAGCATGATCTTCGAACGTATTGCGCCGGAGCAGCACGACACACTGGACGGCGTGCCCGAACCATCCGAAACGCCACGCCTGGTCGGACACCGGCAGGCCGCCGATATGCTCACCGCCGCCTATCGCGCGGGAAAGCTGCCGCATGCGCTGATCTTCTCCGGACCGATCGGCATCGGCAAGGCGACGCTTGCCTTCCATCTCGCACATCATCTCCTGAAGCACCCTGATTTCGCGCTGGCGCCGGAAAGCCTTGCCACGCCCGATCCGGCGTCGTCGCTGTTTCGCCAGATCGCCACCGGGGCGCATCCTTCCGTCCTGCATCTGACCCGGCCGCTTAACGACAAGACCAAGAGTTTCAAGACAGTCGTCACCGTCGATGAAATCCGCAAGGTCAGCCGCTTCCTGTCGCTGACCTCGCATGACGGCAGCTACAGGGTCGTCATCGTCGACCCGGCCGATGACATGAACACCAATGCCGCCAATGCCTTGCTGAAAAACCTTGAAGAGCCGCCGGCACGAACGCTGTTCATCCTGATCGTCCATGCTCCGGGCAGCCTGCTGCCGACGATCCGGTCGCGCTGTCAGGTGGTGCGATTGACGCCACTCGACGCCGACGACCTGATGGCGGTGCTGGAAACGACTGAGCCATTGCCGCCTGACGATCCGGCGGCGCGGGCGGCTTTGGTGGGCCGGGCAGGGGGTAGCGCGCGCAATGCCATCCTGTTGACGCAGTATGGCGGGCTGGAGATCGCTTCCACGCTCGACGCTCTGGTCACCGGAAGAAAGAGCGATGTCGGCGGCGCGTTCCGCCTTGCCGAAGCCGTCGCCGGCCGCGACCAGACGATCCAGTTCGATATCTTCAACCGCCGGGCGCTGGATCTGTTGTCGGACGCGGCAAGCCAGGCGGCGCTGGCGGGCGACCTGGCACGGGCCAAAACCCTGTCGGACACTTGGCATGAGGCGCTGGACGCTATATCTGAGACCGACACCTACAATCTCGACAAGAAGCAGCACGCCTTGACCATGATCGACCGCCTGAATTCTGCAATGCGAATGTGACGGCCTTTTGATGCATGCCGTTGCCCCTAGAACCGGGGCCACTTTTGGACGGCATGCGTTGGCAGCGGGATGGCAATCGCCCTCCCGATGCGATATCCACCGCCACGCCTTTCCTTTCAGACATTCATGACGGTTCATTCATGTCACGCGACAAATTCTATATCACAACCCCGATCTTTTACCCGAACGGCAAGCCTCATATCGGTCATGCCTATACGGTCATTGCAACCGACGCACTGGCTCGCTTCCAGCGCCTGGACGGCAAGGATGTCTTTTTCCTGACCGGCACAGACGAACATGGCCTCAAGATGCAGCAAACCGCCGAGAAGGAAGGCATCACCCCTCTGGCGCTTGCCGACCGCAATTCGGCTATTTTCCGCGAGATGACCGAGGCTATGGGCGGCTCGAATGACGAGTACATTCGCACGACAGAGCCGCGACACTATGAATCGTGCCAGGCAATCTGGAAAGCGATGGCCGCCAATGGCGACATCTATCTGGACCGCTATAGCGGCTGGTATTCGGTTCGCCAGGAAGCCTATTTCGACGAAGGTGAGACGACGCTCGGCGAGGATGGCGTGCGGCGCGAACCGCTTGGCTCGCCCGTCGAATGGAATGAAGAAGAGAGCTACTTCTTCCGGCTTTCTGCCTACCAGGACAGATTGCTGGCCCTTTTTGACAGCCAGCCTGATTTCGTCGGGCCGACCGAACGCCGCAATGAGGTGCTGAGCTTCGTCAAGTCCGGGCTGAAGGATCTGTCGATCTCCCGTACGACCTTCAAATGGGGCGTGCCAGTGCCAGGCGACGACAAGCATGTGATGTATGTCTGGGTGGACGCCTTGACCAATTACATCACCGCCGCCGGCTATCCCGACACAAAGGCCGGGAAATGGCAGTATTGGCCGGCCACGCATATCATCGGCAAGGACATTGTCCGCTTTCATGCGGTCTACTGGCCGGCGTTTCTGATGTCGGCCGGCATCGAGTTGCCAAGCCGCGTTTTCGCGCATGGCTTCCTGTTCAATCGCGGCGAGAAAATGTCGAAATCGGTTGGCAATGTCGTCGATCCATTCGCGATGGTCGAGCACTATGGTCTCGACCAGGTGCGCTACTTCTTCCTGCGCGAGGTGCCGTTCGGCCAGGATGGCAGCTACAGCCATGACGCGATCGTCAACCGCACGAACGCCGACCTAGCCAACGGACTCGGTAATCTGGCGCAGCGCTCGCTGTCGATGATCGCCAAGAACTGCGACGGCGTGGTGCCGCAGCGCGGCGACCTTACGGATGCCGATGGCGCGATGCTGGATCGGACCGTCGCCGCCCTGGATAGCGCGCGCAAGGCGATGGCCGAGCAGGCTATCCATCTGGCGCTGGCGTCAATCTTCGGGGTGGTGGCGGAGGCCGACCGATACTTCGCCGGCGAGGCACCGTGGGCGTTGAAGAAAACCAATCCGGCGCGCATGGAAACCGTGCTGTGGACGACCGCAGAGGTCGTGCGTCGCGTGGCGCTGCTGTGTCAGCCCTTCGTCCCGGGATCGGCCAACAAGCTGCTCGACCTGCTGGCGGTGCCGGCGCAGAGCCGCGATTTCGCACATGTCCACGCAGACTATGCGCTGGTGCCTGGCACCGCATTGCCACCGCCGGAAGGCGTGTTTCCGCGTTATGTCGAACAGCCGGACGCGAACATCTGATGCTCGTCGACAGCCATTGCCATCTGGATTTTCCGGATTTTGCCGAGGAGCGGGAGGCCATTGTCGCCCGCGCCAAGGCGGCCGGAATCGGCCGTATGGTGACGATCTCGACCCGTGTGAAGCGATTCCAGCAAATCATTGAAATCGCCGAAACTTTCGATGACGTCTACTGTTCGGTCGGCACTCATCCGCACAATGCCGCGGAAGAATTGGACGTGACGTCGGTCGAACTCGTACGGCTGGCCGCTCATCCAAAAGTGGTGGCGATCGGCGAGGCCGGGCTCGACTATTTCTACGACAAGGCGCCGCGCGATGTGCAGGCACGGGGCTTTCGCAATCACATCGCCGCGGCGCGTGAGACAGGATTGCCGCTGGTCATCCATTCGCGCGATGCCGATGAAGACATGGCAGCCATCCTCGAAGACGAAACAGGGAAGGGCGCCTTCCCGTTCATCCTGCATTGCTTTTCCTCAGGGCGCCGGCTTGCTGAAATCGGTGTTGCGCTCGGTGGTTACGTGTCGTTCTCAGGCATCCTGACCTTCAAGAATTCGGCTGAGTTGCGCGCCATTGCCGCCGATGTGCCGCATGACCGACTGCTGGTCGAAACCGACGCGCCCTATCTGGCGCCCGTGCCGTTTCGCGGCAAGCGCAACGAGCCGGCCTATGTCGCCGATACCGCCAAGGTGCTGGCCGAAACGATCGGCGTCAGCGAGGCTGAAATCGCCGCGCTGACAACGAACAATTTCTTCCGCCTGTTCGGCAAGATGCCGCGACCTCCCGCTTGGCCGAGCAAAGCACCTGAACGATGACCGACCGGCTGCGCCTCACCATTCTCGGCTGCGGCTCGTCGCCAGGCACGCCGCGCATCACCGGCGACTGGGGCAATTGCGATCCGGACAATCCGAAGAACCGCCGCATGCGCACCGCCGCACTGGTCGAGCGGATCGCGGCCAATGGCAGCCGCACAACCGTCGTTATCGACACCGGGCCGGATTTCCGCCAGCAGATGCTGCTGGCCGGCGTCAGGCGCATCGATGCGGTCGTCTATACGCACCCACATGCCGACCATATTCACGGTATCGACGACCTGCGTGGTTTCGTGCTCGATCAGCGCCAGTTGATCGATATCCACGCCGACAGCGCAACAATGCTTCGGCTGCGGGAGGCGTTTAGCTACTGTTTCGAGACGCCGCAGGGCAGTTCCTATCCGCCGATCGTCAAGCCGCATCTCATCGATCACGCCAGGGCATTGGTCATCGAAGGAGAGGGGGGTGCCCTCACCCTCGAGCCGTTGCCGCAGATCCATGGCGACATCATATCGCTCGGCTTTCGCGTCGGCGCGCTCGCTTATTGCCCTGATATCAGCGGCTTTCCGGAGGCCACAGCCGAACGGCTGCGCGACCTCGACGTGCTGATCATCGACGCGCTGCAGTACCGGACGCACCCAAGCCATTTCTCACTTGGCGAGGCGCTTGAATGGATCGAGCGGCTGGCACCAAGACACGCCGTGCTGACGCATATGCATGTGCCGCTCGACTACGCCGCGGTCATGGCTGAGACCCCAGCCAATGTCGAGCCGGCCTATGATGGAATGGTGATCGAAATCCCTTACGACTCAGCGCGATAGGAACAGCTCTTCACACCGATGCCGTGCAGACAGCAATGTATGCGGCGAAGGCTGCGGCGGTAGATCATCTTGTCGGCTTGGATCGGCTTCGACGGCGAAAAGCGGCTGTCCGTCAGCGTATGAAAAACATCGGGCTATTTCCAGCCTTACCTCAACACGAAAGTTCCATAATCTATCTTATGCGACCTTATGCGTGTACGAGCAAAGTTAAAATGTCCCACTTCTGCAAAGTAGGAATGTCGCTTCCCCTTTGCTGAATGCCATTCTCCCCGGCGCCGTTTGTGAGGGAGACAGCAAGTGGGATTGGTTTTGATGAGCGAGCGCGAGCTTCAACGCATAGAGGTGCTGTCGAAGGTCACTGATCGGCGGATGACGACCATCGCCGCGGCACATGTTCTGGGTCTGACCAGGCGCCAAGTGCAGAGGCTTTTGAAGACGCTTCAGGTCGACGGCGCTGGCGGACTGCGCCACAAGGCGCGCGGCCGGCGTTCGAACCATCAGATTATAGACGGCATTCGGGATTTCACTCTATCGCTCGTCCGCGAACACTATCTGGACTTTGGGCCGACGCTTGCGGCTGAGAAGCTGGCCGAGGACCATGGTGTCACCATATCGCGTGAGACGCTTCGCAAATGGATGGCGGAGGCTGGGATTTGGCTGTCGCGCAAGCAGCGCCGGACATTCCATCAGCCGCGTCTGCGCCGGGAATCTTATGGCGAGCTGGTGCAGATCGACGGCAGTGATCACCGTTGGTTCGAGGAGCGCGGCGACCCATGCACCCT
>NZ_JAMYUW010000062.1:0-28214 GCF_040323315.1 Mesorhizobium sp. M0047
CCCCTCTGCCCGGCAGGGCAGAGGGGGGCGCCTGGCGAAGACATGTCGGATTGCCACGCGCCTACTTCAGCAGCCCTTTCTCCTTGTAGTACCGCTCGGCGCCGGAATGCAGCGGTACCGGCATGCCGTCGAGTGCCTTGGTCGGGTCGATCGCCTTGGCGGCGGCATGCGCCGCGGCCAGCTGGTCGAGATGCTCGAACAGCAGCTTGGTCATCTGATAGGCGGTTTCGTCGGAGACATCGGCGCGGGTGATGAGGAAATTGCCGACGGCGGCGGTTGCGACATCCTCGCTCTGGCCTTCATAGGTTCCCTTGGGAATGATCACCGAAAGATAGGGCGCGCCGATCTTGGCGACGTCCTGCTCCGGCACTGCCACGACATTGATCGGCACGGAGGTGGCGAGGTCGCGGATCGAGGCGACGCCGAGTCCGGCGGATTGCAGCGTGGCGTCGAGCTGCCGGTTCTTGATCAGTTCGACCGATTCGGCGAAGGGCAGGTATTCGACCCGGCCGAGATCCTCGTATTTCAGCCCGGCGGCATCGAAGATGGCGCGCGCGTTGAGCTCGGTGCCGGACGCCGGCCGCACCGACCGACAGGCTCTTGCCCTTGAGATCGGCCAACGTCTTGATGCCGGACTCGCGGCTGGCGACGATCTGGATGTAGTTGGGATAGATAGCGGCGATGCCGCGCAGTTTGTCGAGCTTGCCCGGGAAGCCGGCCTCGGTGTTGCCTTCAGCGGCCAGCTTGACGGAATCGCCGAGCGCAAAGGCGATCTCGCCCCTGCCCTGCTGCAACAGATTGAGGTTTTCGACCGAAGCCTTGGTTGCCTGCACCTGGGTGCGCGCGCCTTCGATGCCCTTGCCGTAGATTTCAGACAATGCGACGCCGAGTGGATAATAGACGCCGGACGTCCCGCCGGTCAGCACATTGATAAATTCTTGCGCGCTGGCTGAGACGGCATCCAGGCCAAGCGAGAGCGCCACGGCACCGGCTGCAACGAATTTCGTTCTGAAATGGAACATCGGATGTCCTCCCTGAAAAATCGACCACCGCACCGCCTCCCAGGTGCGACCACGGCGAGTTTAGACAGCGAGCCGCAAATGCCAACCCGCAATTGTGCTCGTTAGACGAACGGTTGAGGGATCGAAACAGATGGCGGCTTGCGCAAAAAGCCAGCGGAGCCGAAAGTTTTTTGAGCTGTCTGTCGAAATCGCGCGCTGCCGCGCGACATACGTCCGGCTCGCAAGGAAGCGGCCTTCGAAACAACGGGAGAAGACCATGCGATACATGATTTTGATCTACGCCGACGAAGCCGCGATGGCGAATGCACCGGCCGAGGCGACCTACCAGATGAGTGCCGCCTATGGTGCCTATACCGAAGCCTTGAAGAAGTCCGGCGCGTGGCTGGCCGGGGACCGGCTGCGCCCGAGCCAGGCGACCACCTCGGTGCGGGTGGCTGGGGGCAAGACCAACGTGCTCGACGGCCCCTATGCCGATACCAAGGAGCAGCTTGCCGGCTTCTACATGATCGAGGCCGAGGATGCCGACGCCGCGATCGCCTGGGCGGCGCGCTGCCCGGCGGCCAGCACCGGTACTGTCGAGCTGCGGCCGATCTGGGAAATGACCGAGTACCTGTCCGAGAGATGATGATGTGATGGACAGTCGCTCGGAGATCGCCCGGGTGGCCGCCGAGGCCGCCGCCCGGCAAAGCTACGGCAAGCTGGTTGCCTGGCTGGCGGCGCGCACGCGTGACGTGGCCGCTGCCGAAGACGCGCTGGCTGACGCCTTTGCCGCGGCACTCGAACGTTGGCCACGAACCGGCGTGCCTGAAAGGCCGGAAGCCTGGCTGCTGGCGGTGGCAAGGCGGCGCCGCGTCGATGCGGTGCGGCGGCGGCTGACCAGCGAGGCCGGCCGCGAGCATCTCAAGCTGATTGCCGAGGAGATGGAGGCGGGCATGACCGACGATGACCTTCCCGACGAACGGTTGCGGCTGATGTTCGCTTGCGCCCACCCGGCGATCGAGCCCGGCATTCGCTCGCCGCTGATCCTCCAGACCGTGCTGGGTTTCGACGCGGCGACGATCGCCTCAGCCTTCCTGGTGTCGCCGGCAACCATGGGCCAGCGCCTGGTTCGCGCCAAGACCCGCATCCGTGAAACCGGCATTCCGTTCCGCGTGCCGGAGCGGACCGAACTCGGCGAAAGGCTCGATGCGGTGCTGGAAGCGATCTACGCCGCCTTCGCCGAAGGCTGGTCCGATCCGGCGGGCACCGAAACGCGGCGCCGCAATCTCGCCGGCGAAGGCATCTGGCTCGGCCGCCTGGTGGCTTCGCTGATGCCGGAAGAGCCCGAGGCGCTGGGTCTGCTGTCGCTGATGCTGTTCGCCGAAGCGCGGCGCGCGGCACGGCGCGATCCGGCCGGAGATTATGTTCCGCTGGCCGAGCAGGATCACACGCTGTGGGATGGCATTTTGGTTGACGAAGCGGAATCCCTGCTCCGCCGCGCCGCCACGATGGGCGTCATCGGCCGCTACCAGCTTGAGGCGGCGGTTCAGTCCGCACATGCGGCACGACGGCTGACCGGCCGCACCGACTGGGTGGCGGTCCGCGAACTCTACGACGCGCTGCTCTCGATCGCGGGATCACCGGTGGTGGCGATCAACCGCGCGGTGGCGATTGCCGAGGCCGAGGGTGCAGTGGCTGGATTGGCGGCCCTCTACGTGCTGGGCGACGACAAGCGGCTTGATGAGTATCAGCCCTATTGGGCAGCCCGCGCCGGTCTCTTGGCCAGGCTTGGGCAGGTATCGCAGGCGTGCCAAGCCTATGACCGGGCGATCGGCCTCGAGCGCGACCCGGCGGTGCGCCGGTTCCTGCAGGGCAAAAGGGCAGCTCTGAAGAATTAAGCGCCGGGGAAACGGCGGCTCGCTGCCGGCAATTCGTCTAGTCCGAGTGCGGCCTCCGCAGTGAAGCCGCCGCTGCCGGGCGCGCATAAACGCCATTTTGCCGAGGTCTGGTCTTGCAACTGGTACCAGTTTGCGCAACCCTCAGCCACAACAGACTGGTCATCCGGTGGATGCCTGATTACCTGAATCTGGGAGGGGCGAAGTGTTCGGCGAGCCCACTACCGTTCTCATGGTCAATGAGTACCCTGACTACATTGATGCCCAAGTATGGGCTGCCGAGCTTAAAACCCGCGTGCCGCAGCTGGAGTTCAGGCTTTGGCCAGACGCCGGGAACAAAAGTGATATAGATATTGTGCTGATCGACAAGGGCGCCAGTCCTGGCTTTTTTGACGCCATGACGGGGCTAAGCGCCGTTGTCTATTTGGGGGCCGGTGTCGAGGGTATTGACCTTCAGAGCTTTCCCAAGGGTGTTCCGCTCATCAGGCTCGCAACGCGTGAGCAGGCGTCGGAAGTGGTGCAGTACATCGTCCTTCGGGTTCTCTGCCAGCAGCGGCATGTTGCAGAATACATGAGTCTGCAAGCCCGCAAATCCTGGAATCCGCTCGCGCCTCGGAAGATCTCCGAGACAAAAATTGTTGTGCTGGGTGCGGGCCGGATCGGTGGCTGGGCCGCAAAGCTGTTTGCGGACTTGGGCTACGACACGGCAGTCTGGTCTCGTCATCAAAAGACGCTTCCCGGTATACATAGTTACTTTGGCCGCGCCCAGCTTGCGGACGCACTCACAAATCGGGACTACGTTATCTGCTCACTTCCCCTGACTGGTGACACTCGTGGGATACTGAACTCCATTGCCTTTAGAAAAATGAAGCGAGGTGCCTACCTTGTGAATGTCGGCAGGGGCGCGCATGTCAACGAAGCCGACCTGATCCGCGCGCTCGATGAAGGTCAGCTTTCTGGTGCTTGTCTTGACGTGTTTGAGCGTGAACCCCTGGAGGCTTCATCGCCGTTGTGGACTCATCCCAGGGTGATCATCACACCTCATGTTGCGAGCTTCTGGGTGGATTCTGGAATCGACCAGGCCGCCGATCTTTGCGGTCAAGTCGCAAGAGGAGAGCCTCTGTCCAACAAAATCGACCTCGAACGGGGTTATTGAATCGAAGTCTTTACCCACTTTAGCAGGTTCCGATCTTCACGAAGCGCGGACATCAGCGCCCGCGGCGCCCGGCAAATGCATAGGTCTCCGAATCACTCTGGCCTCTGACAAAAGCGGCGCCGAAGGTCAACGTCCCTTCACCTTCGGCTAAGCCCCCAACCCCTCGAACAAAATCGTCGACAGATAGCGCTCGGCGAAGGACGGGATCACCACGACCAGGTTCTTGCCCTTGTTTTCCGGCCGCGAGCCGACGACGATGGCCGCCTGCAGGGCGGCGCCCGACGAGATGCCGACCGGTACGCCTTCGAGGCGGGCGACGAGGCGGGCATTTGCGACCGAATCCTCGTTCGATACCCTGACGATCTCGTCATAGATCGTCGTGTCGAGGATTTTGGGCGCAAAGCCGGCGCCGATCCCCTGGATCTTGTGGGGGCCAGGCTGGCCACCCGACAGAACCGGTGAGGAGTCCGGCTCGACTGCGACGACATGCACCGAGGGCTTTCGCTTCTTCAGCACCTGGCCGACGCCGGTGATGGTGCCGCCGGTGCCGATGCCGGCGACGAAGATATCGACCTCGCCATGCGTATCGTTCCAGATTTCCTCGGCCGTCGTCGTGCGATGGATTTCCGGGTTGGCGGGGTTCTCGAACTGCTGCGGAATGATTGCGTTGGGGATCGTCGCGGCCAGTTCGTCGGCCTTGGCGATGGCGCCTTTCATGCCTTTCGGACCCTCGGTCAGCACCAGCTCGGCGCCGAGCAGCGCCAGCATCTTCCGGCGCTCGATCGACATCGTTTCCGGCATCGTCAGGATGAGCTTGTAGCCCTTGGCGGCAGCGGCGAAGGCAAGCGCGATGCCGGTATTGCCCGACGTCGGTTCGATCAACGTGGTCTTGCCGGGAGAAATCTTGCCGGAAGCCTCCAGCGCCTCGATCATCGCCACGCCGATGCGGTCCTTGACCGAGGCGATCGGATTGAAGAATTCGAGCTTGGCGATCAGGTTGGCGACGATGCCCTTTTCCCGAGCGAACTTGTCGAGCCGCACCAGGGGCGTGTCGCCGATCGTATCGGTGATGGAATCGTAGACGCGGCCGCGACCGGGTAAACGGGCAGAGGTGACGGGCTTGTTCATTGGTTTCGCTCCCAGAATTTTCAGGCAAGGGGAATTTCAGGCAAGTGGGGAATTTCAGGCAAGTGGAATTCAAGCCGCCAAGATAGGGCCTTTGGCCGTGCAAGATAGACTGTCGGCTGAAAATATCCGAGTGGGACCTGTGTCGAAAACATCGCCCTCTCGGAAAAGCATTTCCCGCAAAGGCCTGTTTGCGAAATGGTTTGGCCGAAAAGCCCTCTATTGCCGGGCGGCAATCGCTGCAGCGGCGCCGACCATGAAGCCGGCGGCGGTGCGGTTCAGCGCCTTGAGCGCGCGCGGCGACTTCAGGAACCAGCGCGCCTTGGCCGCCAGCGCCAGATACGGCACCAGCACCACCAGAAGTACGACGACCGTCAGCGCAACGAGAATGCTGTAATCGGTAAGTGTGATGGTCTTCAGGTCGACGATGGTCGGCGTGATCGCGAGGTAGAAGATCATCGTCTTCGGATTGCCGAGCGTGACGGTCAGGCCGGCGGCAAAGCTCGACAGTAGCCCACCCTTGCCCTTTTTCGCTTCGACTGTCTCGGGCGTGATGCCGCTGTTCCAGAAGCGCCAGCCGAGAAAGGCCAGGTAGGCGACACCGAGCCATTTGATAGCCAGGAAAATACGCCGAAGGTCTGCGCGACGAAGGCGAGACCCAGCACCACGGCGGTCAGGTAGGTGAGATCGCCAGCCATCAGCCCAAAGGACATCGCCAACGACGAGCGGAAGCCGGAGCCGAGCGCACGCGCAACGAGCGCGGTGACGCCGGGACCAGGGATGGCGGCGGCGATGCCGAGCGCCGCACTGTAGGCGAGGAATCCGGTGAGCGTCATGGCTGCGGCCTCAAATCAGAACGCCTTGTCGCATAGAATGGACCAGGATTGAATTCCCTGGGATCGGAATCCATTGCACCAGATGTCGCTGCAACACGCAGAGAAGGCGCCCTCATCCGGCCGCTTCGCGGTCACCGTCTCCGCCGGGGAGAAGAGCCTGGCGCCGCCGTTGGCAATCCGGGTGAGGGGTTTGTGTCAAGATTGCTCAGGAGCGATCGCCGTCATGGGTGACGCGCCAGATGGTGCCGTTGCCGTCCTCGGTCACGATCAGCGCGCCGTCGTTCGCCACCGCCACGCCGACCGGCCGACCCCAGACCTCGCCGTTGGAGACGACGAAGCCGGTGATGAAATCCTCGTATTCGCCGGTCGGCTTGCCGTCCCTGAACAGCAATCTCACCACCTTGTAGCCGGTCCTGTTGCCACGGTTCCATGAACCATGCAGCGCGACGAAGGCGTCGCCCCTGTATTCGGCCGGAAAGGTCTTCCCTTCGTAGAAGGCGATGTTGAGCGGCGCCGAATGCGCCTGCATCAGCACGTCGGGAATATCAGCCTTGCCGGCAAGATCGGGGCGCTCGCCGTTGTGACGCGGATCCTCGTTGTTGCCGATATAGTACCAGGGCCAGCCATAGAAGGCTCCGTCCTTGACCGCGGTCGCATATTCCGGCGGCACATTGTCGCCGAGCCCATCGCTCTCGTTGACGACGCACCACAGCGCGCCGGTCGCCGGCTGCACGGCCATGCCCGAACAGTTGCGCAGACCCGTGGCGACGATGCGTCCGTTCTTGCCGTCGGGATCGAAGGCCAGCACAGCCGCGCGGCCATCCTCGGGACCCCACGCAGCGCCGAGCGGCTGCGACGTCGCCCAGGCGCCGAGGCCGCCCTTCGGTTCTTTGCCCATATGCTGCGCGGCATTCGAACCCGAGCCGACCGATAGATAAAGCGTCTTGCCGTCCGGAGAGAAAGCGATGTCGCGGGTCCAGTGATGACTTGAAGGGATGTTGTCGACGATGGTCTCCGGGTCGCCGGCGGCCTTCAGATCGCCGCTGTGATAAGCAAAGCGCACAATGCCGTCGCTGTTGGCGACATAGACCCATTGCGGGTCGTTGCCCGGTGGATAGAAAGCAATGCCATAGGGCTGGTTGAGATTGCGGGCAAAGATGCCGTGCTGCGCCGGCTTCGCGCTACCGTCGGCCAGGCGGTAGACGCGGATCTGGTTGGCTTCGCTGTCGGCGACGAACAGGTCGCCGTTCGGCGCGACGCGGACGACGCGCGGATTGTCGATGCCCGACGCGATCAGCTCGGCCGAAAAGCCCGGCGGCAGTTTCGGCTTGGCATCTGCCGGCCTTTCGGCAAGGCCGGCGCTGTTGGAGGCGGATTTGGTGACGTCGGGTTTTGGCAGATCGTTCGGCTTGATCAGGCGGCGCACACCGGGCCTGTCGGCACGCCAGTCGCCGAAGGCGGCGGCACCTTTCAATACGGGCTCCGCTTGCTGTGCGAATGCAGCGGCGGCGAGAAACACCGCAGCGGAGAGAGCCAGCCCAGCCAATCGGATCATTCAATCCTCCAAACCTGGTCACATAGTGAACGGCTGCAAAGGGGGCAAACGAGCGGTTTCGTCCGTTGTTCCGCGGCACACGATCAGTTGAAGTGAAAGCGGAGGTTTTTTAGCCTCAGGTCCCAGCGGCGTAGAAATCGTCATCGAGACGCTTTTCCAGCGCGACGAGATCGGCCGGCAGCGGCAGGCCCATGGCGCGCATTTCCCGCAGTTTTTCGCGCAACTGCTCCTGGATCTCGTGCTGGTCTTCCGGCTGGTTGACCATCTCCTCGAGCAGCAGGCTGATCCGGGCCTTGAATTCTTCGAGCGCCATTGTTTTTCTCCTCAGCTGCTTGTTCTTTGTTTTTTGAGTCTAAGGTGTTGAGATTCAGGTCAGGCCGGCATCACCTGAACATCAATACGCTTAGCGCAGCATGCGGGAAATCAGCTGCGCCGTATAGTCGACCATCGGCACGATGCGGGCATAGTTGAGCCGGGTCGGGCCGATGACCCCAAGCGCACCGACGACGCGGGCGTCCTTGTCGCGATAGGGCGCGACCACCAGCGACGAGCCCGACAGCGAGAACAGCTTGTTTTCCGAGCCGATGAAGATGCGCACGCCCGATCCTTCCTCGGCGAGGTCGAGCAGCTGGATCAGTCCGTCCTGCGTCTCCATGTCCTCGAACAGGTGCCGCAACAGTTCGATATCGGCCTGGGCGGTGACGTTCTCGAGCAGATTGGCGCGGCCGCTCACGATGAGCCGTGCCGGCAGGCCGCTGTCCGCGCCGGCCCACACCGCGAGCCCCTTCTCGACGAGGTCCTGCGACAGCGTGTCGAGGGCGGCCCTGGTCTCTTCCTTGATGCGGGCGATCTCGACCCGCGCCTCCGCCAGCGTGCGGCCGCGGATATGAGCGTTGAGGAAGTTCGAGGCCTCGTGCAGTTGCGAGACGGTGATGCCGGCGGGCAGCTCGACGACACGGTTTTCGACGTCGCCATTCTGCGACACCAGCACCGCCAGCGCCTTGGTCGGCTCAAGCTGGATGAATTCGATGTGCTTCAGCGCCACTTCGTTCTTGGCGGCAAGCACCAGGCCGGCACCGCGCGACATGCCCGACAGCATCTGGCTGGCCTCGGTCAGCATGTGTTCCAGCGTCGCGCCCGAGCCGGATGCCCGCACCTGCGCCTCGATGGCGCGGCGCTCCTCGTCGGACAGATCGCCAAGCTCCATGAAGGCGTCGACGAAGAAGCGCAGGCCGGCCTGCGTCGGCAACCGGCCGGCCGAGATGTGCGGCGCGTAGATGAGGCCGAGATGCTCGAGATCGCTCATCACGTTGCGGATGGTGGCCGGCGACAGCGAAGACGGCAGGATGCGCGACAGGCTGCGTGATCCCACGGGTTCGCCGTCCTTGAGGTAGGAATCGACGATGCGCCGGAAGATATCGCGCGAGCGCATGTCCAATGATTGAAGCGCGGGCGCCTGCGAACTTGGATCGACTGCCTTGGTCATTGCGGCCAAAAACCTCCGGCCCAAAGATATAGACTTCGCTACGGCCCGCGCAACCCGGTGTCTGTGTCAGATCGCCCCGGTGTCTGTGTCGGATCGTCAGGCCATTTTCCTTTGCGCCATGCGTCCCATGCGGCTACAAGCCGGCCAAGATTCCCGAAAAATGACAAGAAAGCAGCCTGAATGCGCCCCTCCAAACGCCAATTCGACGAAATGCGCGCCATCTCCTTCGAGCGCGGCGTCTCCAAGCACGCCGAAGGCTCATGCCTGGTGAAGTTCGGCGACACGCATGTCCTGTGCACGGCCAGCCTGGAGGAAAAAGTGCCGGGCTGGATGCGCAATTCCGGCAAGGGCTGGGTGACGGCGGAATACGGCATGCTGCCGCGCTCGACCGGCGAGCGCATGCGCCGCGAGGCTTCCGCCGGCAAGCAGGGCGGCCGCACCCTGGAGATCCAGCGGCTGATCGGCCGTTCCTTGCGCGCCGTGGTCGATTTGCAAGCGCTGGGCGAGCAACAGATCACCGTCGACTGCGACGTCATCCAGGCCGATGGCGGCACCCGCACCGCCTCGATCACCGGCGGTTGGGTGGCGCTCTACGACTGCTTGCGCTGGATGGAAGCCCGCCAGATGGCCAGCGTCGCCAAGGTGCTGAAGGACCACGTCGCCGCGATCTCCTGCGGCATCCATGACGGCCAGCCGGTTATCGACCTCGACTATATCGAGGACTCGGCGGCCGGCACCGATGCCAATTTCGTCATGACCGGCAAGGGCGGCATCGTCGAGATCCAGGGAACCGCCGAAGGCGAGCCTTTTTCGGAAGGGCAGTTCGCGGAATTAATGGGCTTGGCCAAGAAGGGCATTCAGCGCCTGGTCAGTTTGCAGCAGATGGCGGTGGCTTAGTTCTCAAATGCCGAGCTTGAGCGCCCCCCTCTGGCCTGCCGGCCATCTCCCCCTCAAGGGGGGAGATCGGCTATCCCGCTGGTTTGCGCCACCTTCCGGCGGCGTGAGATGTGCGGAGGCGCCAAAGCTGCCAATCTCCCCACTTGAGGGGGAGATGGCCGGCAGGCCAGAGGGGGGCGCCTCGTGACGCCCTCCGCCATCCTGGAATCTGCTCTCTACGTCACCGACCTCGTCGCCGCGGAAACCTTCTACACCGGCGTCCTGGGCCTCACCCTCTTCGGCAAAGTCGATGGCCGCCACCTGTTCTTCCGCTGCGGGCCGGGCGTATTGCTCGTCTTCAATGCCGAGGCAACCAAAATCCCGCCGGCGCCCGACGCCAGGCTGCCGGTGCCGCCACATGGCGCTGTCGGCGAAGGCCATCTCTGCTTTGCGGCGACCGCTGACGAGATCGTGCGCTGGAAAGCGCGTCTCGAGGCGAAAAACATAGCCATCGAAAGCGAATTCGAATGGCCGCAGGGCGGCCGTTCGATCTATATACGCGACCCCTCGGGCAATTCGATCGAATTCGCCGAGCCACGAATCTGGGGCCTTTGATGCATTCTCTCGATGGAAAGAAGATCGTCGTCGCCAGCCACAATGAAGGCAAGCTGCGCGAATTCGCCGATCTGATGGGGCCGTTCGGCTTCGAAGCGAAATCGGCCAAGGACTACGGCCTGCCTGAGCCCGACGAAACCGGCACCACCTTTGAGGAAAACGCCTACATCAAGGCGCTGGCCGCGGCCAAGGCGACCGGCCTGCCGGCGCTGTCGGACGATTCCGGCCTGTGCGTCGACGCGCTCGACGGCGCGCCCGGCGTCTACACCGCCAACTGGGCGGAAACCCCTGACGGCGCGCGCGATTTCGGAATGGCTATGCAACGCACCGAAGTGGCGCTGCAGGAAGTCGGCGCCGCCTCGGCCGAACAACGCAAGGGCCGCTTTGTCGCCGTCATCTGCCTGGCGTTCCCCGACGGAGAAGCCGAATATTATCGCGGCGAGGCCGAAGGCACGCTCGTCTGGCCGCCGCGCGGCGATCTCGGTTTCGGCTACGATCCGGTGTTCCTGCCCGATGGCTTCGAAAAAACCTTCGGCGAGATGAGCGCCGAGGAAAAACATGGCTGGAAGCCCGGCCAGCCGACCGCGCTGTCGCACCGCGCTCGCGCTTTCCAGAAGTTCGCCCAAGCACGATTGGGTTCGTCATGAGCATGCTGCTCGACCGGACGCCGGGCTTCGGCGTCTATATTCATTGGCCGTTCTGCGCGGCCAAGTGCCCCTATTGCGATTTCAACAGCCATGTCCGCCACCAGCCAGTCGATCAGGACCGCTTCGCCAGCGCTTTCGAGGCTGAACTGGCAACGATGCGCGAGCGCACCGGGCCGCGCGAGGTCACCAGCATTTTTCTCGGCGGCGGCACGCCGTCGCTGATGAAGCCGGAAACGGTGGCCAGGGCTCTGGACGCCGTGGCTAGGAACTGGACCGTTCCGGACGGCATCGAGGTGACGCTGGAGGCCAATCCGTCCTCGGTCGAGGCCGAACGCTTTCGCGGCTACCGGGCGGCCGGCGTCAACCGCGTCTCGCTCGGGGTACAGGCGCTGAACGACAAGGATTTGCGCTTCCTCGGCCGGCTTCACAATGTCGAGGAAGCGTTGCACGCGATCGGGCTCGCGCGGGAAATCTTCCCAAGATTGTCCTTTGACCTGATCTATGCCCGACCCGGCCAGACACCGGAAGCGTGGCAGGCCGAACTCGAACAGGCGATCGGCCACGCCGCCGATCATCTGTCGCTGTACCAGCTGACCATCGAGGAGGGCACGCCGTTCCATGCCTTGCATGCCGCGAAGAAATTCGTCATCCCCGACAACGACCACGCCGCTGACCTCTATGCGCTGACGCAGGAGATCACCTCGGCGCATGGCCTGCCAGCCTACGAGATTTCCAACCACGCCAGGCCGGGCGCCGAAAGCCGGCACAATCTGACCTACTGGCGCTACGGCGAATATGTCGGTGTCGGGCCAGGCGCGCATGGCCGCTTCGTCGAGAACGGCCGCCGCACGGTCACGATCGCCGAGCGGATGCCGGAAACTTGGGCCAATCTGGTCGAGGCCAAGGGCCATGGCGTCACCGGTGGCGAGATCCTGACGCGTTCGGAAGAAGCCGACGAGTTCCTGCTGATGGGCCTGCGGCTGGCCGAGGGCATCGACCTCTCCCGCTACGAGGCGTTCTCCGGGCGCGGCCTGTCGAGCGCGCGACTCTCGATGCTGCAGGGCGAGGGCCTAGTGGCGCCGATCGGCAATGCCCGGCTGCGCGCCACGCCGGCCGGGATGATCGTGCTTGACGCCGTCGTGGCGGACCTAGCGCGATAAGCAAAGAATTGGAGCGGCTCGCCGTTACCGCGAAACGGTGAAATGCTCTAAGCGTCGTGCTTGTGGGGTTGTTTGCCGCGGCCTTTCTCGGCGGGCGACTCTCCGGAGCGGACTGGCTTGGCGTCGCCCTTATCGCGGCGTCCGCGGTGCTGGTCGCCTATCGGATGTACCGGCACGTCGTTGCGGGCGTTTTTTGTTTCAAGACGGGTGATGAAGATATCGAAGCGATTGGGCATCGTCCGGTCAGTGCTCCGTCATGTTATCGGGTTTGTTGTCGGAAAGCCTGACATTCGTGGGCAGGCAGGCCTGCTTGGCCAGGCTGGCGTCGGTCTTCGCGGGGAGCGCTTGTCCTTGCGTACGGCAACGCGGTTGCGCTCGGCCCGATAGGGCTCGAAAGCGTCCTGCGTATTAAGGCTATCCATCCTGTCCTCCTCGGGAATCAGGGGGTAAATCCACCGTAGCCGGTTTCGTTCCCTACTGTGGCAAAGGAATGGCGAGGGAGGCGCAACGTCAGCTTTTGCAAGCCGACGCTGGCCGTGCCAAACAGGGCTGAATGGAGAAGGCATCAGTGACCGGCGAGACGGGCAAGCGCAGCTATGTGGTCGGGCAGACCGAGATCGCGGCCCGGCCGCTCGAGCCCGCGCTCTATCTGGTGGCGACGCCAATCGGCAATCTGGCCGACATAACGCTGCGCGCGCTGGAGACGCTGGCCGCCGCCGACATCGTCGCTTGCGAGGACACGCGGGTGTCGCGCGTGCTGCTCGACCGCTACGCCATTCGCCGCCGCACCACGGCCTATCACGAACACAATGCGGGCGAGGCCGGGCCGAAGCTGATCGCGGCGCTCCAGGCCGGACAGAGCGTGGCGCTGATCTCCGACGCCGGCACGCCGCTGGTGTCCGATCCGGGCTACCGGCTGGTCGGCGAGGCGCGCGACCACGGCATTCGCGTCGTGCCGATCCCGGGTCCGTCGGCGCCGCTCGCGGCGTTGACCGCATCCGGCCTGCCATCGGACGCCTTCCTGTTCGCCGGTTTTTTGCCGGTCAAATCAGGGCAGCGGCTGACGCGGCTTGGGGCACTGAAGGCTGTGCCGGCGACGTTGATCTTCTTCGAATCACCGCGCCGGCTGGCCGAATCCCTCGGCGCCATGGTCGAGGCGCTTGGCGGCGAGCGCAAGGCCGCGATCGGCCGCGAATTGACCAAGACCTTTGAAGAGATGCGCACGGGCACGCTGCAGGCGCTGGCCGACCATTATGCGGCGGCCGATACGCCGAAGGGCGAGATCGTCGTCTGCGTCGGTCCGGCCGAGGCCAAGGCCGACGAACCGGCCGACATCGACCGCTTGCTGCTGTCGCTCGCCGCCGAAATGCCGGCTTCCAAGGCAGCGGCGGAAGCCGCAAAAATGACCGGCGGCCAGAAACAGGCGTTGTATCGGCGGCTTCTCGAACTCAAGCAAGCCTCTGGAGAAAGCGACGGTGGCTGAGCGCCCGAGTGCCAGCCGCCAGAAGGCCTATCGGCGCGGCCATCGCGGCGAATGGTTCGCGGCGGCAGCATTGATGTTGAAGGGTTACCGGATTCTCGCGCGCCGCCATCGCACGCGCTTCGGCGAGATCGACCTGATCGCGCGGCGCGGCGACCTCGTGCTGTTCGTCGAGGTCAAGGCGCGGCGCACGCTGATGGAAGCCATGGAGGCGATCGGCCATGAATCGGAGCGCCGCATCGAGGGGGCGGCCGACATCTGGCTGTCGCGCCAGTCCGACTACGGCAAACTGTCGATGCGCTTCGACATGGTCGCTGTGCTGCCCTGGCGCTGGCCGGTGCATGTCGAGAACGCGTTCTATGGAAGGAATTGAGGGGTCACTTGGGGCCGTTGCTCGCCCTTCGCTGGCTCAGGGCGTTCGTCGTTCGGAAAGCCAAGCAATTGGCTTTCCGTCCGCTTCGCGGATCACTCCTCACCCCCAGATCATCAACGCCACCAACCCCACACCACCCACCACCAGCCGCCACCAGCCGAACAGCGAGTAGCCGTTGCGCGAGACGTAATCGAGCAGGAAGCGCACGACGATCAGCGCGGTGACGAAGGCTGCGACGAAGCCGACGGCGATGATCGGCAGGTCGGCGCTGCTCAGGACGTTGCGGTTCTTGAACAGGTCGAAGGCGAAGGCGCCGACCATGGTCGGGATGGCGAGGAAGAAGGAGAATTCGGCCGCCGCCCGTTTGTCGACGCCCAGCAGCAGCGCGCCGACGATCGTCGAACCCGAGCGTGACGTGCCGGGAACGAGCGACAGGCACTGGAAAAGACCGATCTGCAGGTAAAGCCTGGTCGGGAACCGCTCGACGTCGCGGTAGAACGGCTTGAGGTTCATGCGGTCAACCGCCAGCAGCACGAAGCCGCCGATGATCAGCATGATACAGATCATCCGCGGCGATTCGAACAGCACCGTCTTGATGAAATCATGCGCCAGCGCGCCGATGATCGCCGCCGGCAGGAAGGCGATGAGGACACCGATGGCGAAATGCCTTGTCAGCCTGTCATGCGGCAGGTCGATCAGCATTTGCCACAGCCGCCGGAAATAGACGCTGAGGATCGCCAGGATGGCGCCGAGCTGGATCAGGATCTCGAAGGCCTTGCCCGTCGAATGGAAGCCAAGGAAATGGCCGGCGAGCAGGATATGGCCGGTGGATGAGACGGGGATGAACTCGGTCAGCCCCTCCAGCAGGCCGAGCAGCAGGGCTTCGACGAATGGCTGGCTTTCCATGGCTACCTCGGGATTTGGCGTGACGGCTGACAGAACGGCTTGCTTGTCATGGCGTGCAAGTCCCCCTATAGGTCGCAACACCCTGACGGCCCGCTAACCGGGCGGCCAAGACTTACCGGTGCGCCCTTCGATTCGCCAGTGCGCTTTATCATCGCGGAACCATGCTGACGCTTTTCCACCATCCCATGTTCGCCACTTGTCGCTTCGTCCGCCTCGCTTTCGGCGAGTATGGCGAGGAGTTGGCCCTGATCGAGGAAAAGCCGTGGACCCGGCGCAAGGAGTTCCTGGCGCTGAACCCGGCCGGCACACTGCCGATCCTGCTGGCCGAAGGCGACGTGCCGATCGTCGGCGCAACCGTCATATCGGAATATCTCGATGAAACGCGCGGTGTCTTGAAGCGCGACAAGCGGCTGTTTGCCGAAGATCCGATGCAGCGCGCCGAAATCCGCCGGCTGATCGACTGGTATCTCAGCAAGGCCGAAAGCGAAATCACCCGCCATCTGGTGCGCGAACGGGTGCTGAAGCCGGTGATGCCGGAGATTGCGGGCGGCGGCTCGCCCGATTCAGGCGCGATCCGTGCGGCGCGCGCCAACATCCGCCAGCACATGAAATACACCAACTGGCTGGCCGGCACTCGCCATTGGCTGGCGGGCTCCAGGGTTACCTATGCCGATCTGGCCGCTGCCGCGACGCTGTCGGTGCTCGATTATCTCGGCGAGATCGATTGGCGCGAGCATCCTGCAGCACGCGAATGGTACACGCGGGTCAAGTCACGACCCTCCTTCCGGCCGCTTTTGACCGACCGCGTGCGCGGCCTGTCGCCGGTGTCGCATTATGCGGACCTCGACTTCTGACGCCGCAAAACTGCGCACGCTGATCGACGCGGAGGCGCGTCGCGTCGGCTTCGATGCCGTCGCCGTCACCTCTCCCGATGCGATCCCGCTTGCGCCGGCGCGGCTGGCCGAATTTGTCGCCGACGGCTTTCACGGCTCGATGGACTGGATCGCCGAGACGCTGCAACGCCGCGGCGACCCGACGGTGCTATGGCCGCAGGTGCGCTCGATCATCGTGCTGGCGATGAATTACGGTCCCGACCATGATCCGCGCGGCGTGCTGGCCAAGCGCGACCGCGGCGCGATCTCGGTCTATGCGCAGAACCGCGACTATCACGAGGTGATGAAGGGGCGTCTGAAGGAGATCGCTGGCAAGATCGTGGCCCGTGCCGGCGGCGACGTGAAGGTGTTCGTCGACACCGCACCGGTGATGGAAAAACCGCTGGCGGAAGCCGCGGGTCTCGGCTGGCAAGGCAAGCACACCAATCTGGTCAGCCGCGAGCATGGCTCCTGGCTGTTCCTCGGCACGATCTTCACCACCGCCGAACTGGTGCCCGACAAGGCGGAGATCGACCATTGCGGCTCCTGCCGTGCCTGCCTCGACGTGTGCCCGACCGATGCCTTCCCGGCACCATACCGGCTCGATGCGCGGCGCTGTATTTCGTATCTCACCATCGAGAACAAGGGGCCGATCCCGCACGAATTCCGCGAGAAGATCGGCAACCGCGTCTATGGTTGCGACGATTGTTTGGCCGTTTGCCCGTGGAACAAGTTCGCCCGGGCTGCTTCGGAGGCCAAGCTCGCCGCGCGCGATGAATTGCGCGAGCCGCCGCTTGGCCGGCTGTTGCAACTGGACGAGGCAGCCTTCCGCGCTTTCTTCTCCGGTTCGCCGATAAAACGCATCGGCCGCGATCGTTTTGTCCGCAACGCATTGATCGCTGCCGGCAATTCCGGCGACACCGCGCTTGCGGTCAGCGTGCGTGCCTTGCTGGACGACGCCTCGCCGCTGGTGCGGGGCGCGGCAATATGGGCGCTGGCGCGGCTGGTGCCCGATGCCGAATATTCAGAACGGGCAGCTATCGGCCTGAAAACCGAGACCGATACAGCCGTGCGCGACGAATGGCGTCTGGCGCGGCCAACCAGGACGCATGCATGAGCGAGAAACAGGTCTTCATCTTCGGCGCCGGCTATTCCGGCAAGGCTTTTGCCCGCGCCAACAAGGGGCCCGCCAACATGTTCGGCACGACCCGCTCCTCGGACAAATTCGAAGCGCTGCGCCAGGCCGGCATCGCACCGCTGCTGTTCGATGGTGCGCTGACCGAAGAAGTCGCGGATGCGCTGGGAAAAACAACGCATCTGGTGATCTCGATCGCCCCGGAAGAGGCCGGCGATCCCGTCTTGAACGCTGCCCGGGAGGCAATCGCTCAAATGCCGGCGCTCCAATGGATCGGCTATCTCTCGACCGTCGGCGTCTACGGCAATTACGACGGCGCGTGGGTCGATGAAACGGCCGAATGCCGGCCGGTGTCGAAGCGCTCGGTGATGCGGGTGGGGGCCGAGCAGGATTGGCTGCAATTGGGCTCGGACATCGGTCGGCCTGTTGCGCTCCTGCGCCTGTCCGGCATTTACGGGCCGGGCCGCAATGCGCTGGTCAATCTGGAAAACGGCACCGCAAGGCGGCTGGTCAAGCCGGACCAGGTGTTCAATCGCATCCATTGCGATGACATTGCCGGTGCGCTTTGGCAGCTCATCGACAGCAATACTGGTGGCATCTTCAATGTCACGGACGATCTACCGGCGCCGCCGCAGGATGTCGTCGCCTATGCCGCTTCGCTGATGGGTGTCACGCCGCCGCCCGAAATTCCATTCGACGCCGCCCAACTTTCGCCGATGGCGCGGTCCTTCTATGGCGAGAACAAGCGTGTCGCCAACGCAGCGATCAAGGCGGCGGGCTATCGTTTTCGATTTCCGGACTACCGCACTGCCCTCGACCATATGTGGGCGAGCGGCAACTGGCGCGACGGCGAAGCGCGCAGTCCGATGAAGCGCTAACGGTCGAAGCCGTACGTTGGGCATGCTATGATTCGGCGGTTCAAGCGGTGAAGGAGTGGGGTTCATGAAGGCATCGGGACCATCGTCGCCGGGCAGAAGGACAATCCTGGCCGCTGCGTTTGGCCTGGCTGCCATCGCAGGTCTTGCCGTACGACCAGCCGCGGCTGAGGAGCGGGCAAAGGACCTGTTTGGCGCCAAGAAGCTGCCGGCAGCAGCAGCTGCGCAATCCATTGGCTTCTATTCCAAGGGCTGTTTTGCCGGCGGTGTCGCCATTCCGATGGATGGTCCGACCTGGGAGGTGATGCGGCCTTCGCGCAACCGTCGCTGGGGTCATCCGGCGATGATCGCGGTCATCGAGAAATTGTCGCGCGACGCAGCAGTCGATGGCTGGCCCGGCTTGTTGATCGGCGACATTTCGCAGCCGCGCGGCGGCCCGATGATGACCGGCCACGCCTCGCACCAGATCGGGCTCGACGCAGACATATGGCTGACGCCGATGCCCAGCCATCCGCTGTCGATGGCGCAGCGCGAATCGATGCGTGCCACCTTGATGGTCGACGAGAAGACCCATCTGGTGAAGGACGCGCTGTGGACGCCGGCGCACACAAGGCTCCTGAAGCGGGCGGCGAGCTACGCGCAAGTCGAACGCATCCTGGTCAATCCGGGCATCAAGAAAAAACTCTGCGACACCGTCAAGGGCGACCGTTCATGGCTGCGCAAGGTCAGGCCGTTCTGGGGCCACGACTATCACTTCCACATGCGCATCGGCTGCCAGCCGGGCTCGCCAGGCTGCAAGGCGCAGGAAGCAGCGCCGGACGATGATGGCTGCGGCAAGCCGCTGGCTTGGTGGTTCACGCAGGAGCCGTGGCGGCCCAACAAGAACCCAGACGCGCCGAAGGCCCGCGATCTGATGACGATGGCGAACCTGCCCCAGGAATGCCGTGCCGTGCTCGACGCACCGGGGCCGGCTTCAGCCGAGGCCGCGACCTATCATGGCGGCAGCGTGCCGGTCGCGGTAGCCGCTCCGGAACCGGAAGTACCGTCGCTGCCGGCCACGACGGCCAGCGGCACGGCTGGATTGCCGAGCGCGGTGAGCGCCTTCACGGCGACGCCCGAGATTGGCATCCCGCTGCCTCGGCCACGGCCGCCGGGAAACTGAGGGTCGCGGCGCTTGTCGGTAGGCTCAATCGGCTAGGGTGTGATGTTTGCGAAACAGTGGCCGTTTGGCCGCAGAACCGGCCGCAGCGCGCCCGTGGGTTCGAAAACCGTTTCCCTTTTCAAACTCATGCGCTAGTCAACGGGAGAGCGGCTAGATGCCGTCAGGGGCGCCGGGGACGGACGAGAGCATGCCAGGCACAGGCGACGACGATACTTTGTTGCGGTTTCCGATCCTGATCGGCGACATTGGCGGCACCAATGCGCGCTTTTCGATCGTGCTTGATGCCAATTCCGAGGCCGGCGAGCCCGCCATCGTCCAGACCGCCAACTACAACACCATCGACGAAGCAATCCAGGCGGTCGTGCTCGATCGCTCATCGGTGCGCCCCAACTCCGCGGTGCTGGCGGTGGCCGGCCCGGTCGACGGCGACGAGATCGAGCTCACCAACTGCCCGTGGATCGTCAAGCCGAGAAAAATGTTCGCCAGCCTCGGGCTGAGCGACATCGTCGTGCTCAACGATTTCGAAGCGCAGGCGCTCGCCGTCGTCGCGCTCGGCGAGGAGCATATGGAAAAGATCGGCGGCGGTACGCCGGAGCCCAATGCCGGTCGCGTCGTGCTCGGTCCGGGAACCGGTCTCGGCGTCGCCGGGCTGGTCCATGCGCTTCACCGTTGGATACCGGTGCCCGGCGAGGGCGGCCATATGGACATCGGCCCGCGCACGCCGCGCGATTTCGAGGTTTTTCCGCATATCGAGAAGCTCGAAGGCCGCATTTCGGGCGAGCAGATCCTGTGCGGACGCGGCCTGGTCAACGTCTACCGTGCGGTGGCCAAGGCGGACGGCAAACCGGCGCCGTTCACCACGCCGGCCGAAGTCACCGCCGCCGCACTTGCAAAGACCGATTCGGTTGCGGAGGAAGCGCTGGAGACCTTCGTCACCTGCCTCGGGCGCACCGCCGGCGATCTCGCTCTGGTGTTCATGAGCCGTGGCGGCGTGTTCCTCACCGGCGGCATCGCGCAAAAGATCGTGCCGGCGCTGAAAGCCGGCAATTTCCGTGCTGCCTTCGAGGACAAGGCGCCGCACAGCGCGCTGATGCGGACCATGCCGGTCTATGTCATCACCCACCCGCTGGCCGCACTCCTGGGCCTTGCCGCCTACGCCCGGAACCCCTCGCTGTTCGGCGTCCAGATGGCAGGCAGGCGCTGGCGCGACGAAGTTAGTCACCCCAAGGCATAGGCAAGCCGGCTGCTTGGCGTTAAGAGGAGTGCCGAATTGCCCGGCCGCGGGAAGCGGAAACCTACGAAGCGCTCCGATTTGACATTTCAGCCTCCCAATTTGTCGAAACCCCGTGCGGGCGAGATCGTGGCGGTCATCCGCCGCATTCTCCAGGAAAACGGCCGCGAGTATCGCGGCGCGTATATCTTCACGATTCTTTGCCTGCTGACCGTGTCGGCGACGACGGCGCTTGCCGCCTGGATCATGAGCCCGGTTGTCAACCAGATATTCTATGAACGGCGCGGCGATCTGATCCCATGGATCTGCGCGGCATTGCTCGGCGCTTTCATCCTGCGCGGCCTTGCCGGCTACGGCCAGGCGGTGACGATGGCCAGGATCGGCAACAATCTGGTGGCGCGCTACCAGCAGCGCATCTTCAACCATCTGATGAAGCTCGGCGTCTCGTTCTTCAACGACACCAGGTCCGGGCGGCTGGCCGCGCAGGTCAACGAGAACGTCAACGGCATTCGCGACCTTTTGTCGATGACGGTGACCTCGACGGCGCGAGACGCCGTCTCGCTGATCGGCCTGATCGGCGTCATGATCTATCAGGATCCGATACTTTCGCTGAGCTCGCTGCTGATCGGGCCGCCGCTGATCTGGACAGTCACCTACCTGATGCGCCGGGTGCGCCGTATCACGCGCGAATCGGTGCAGATCAACTCGCGACTGATCGGCGCCATGCAGGAGGCCACGCAAGGCATCGCCATCGTCAAGGCCTTCACCATGGAGGACGAGCTGTCGCGCCGCATCAGCAAGCTCGCCGAGGATGCGGAACAGCGTTCGAACAAGATCGCCCGCGTCTCCGAGCGGCTGACGCCGGTTTCCGAACTGCTGGCCGGCATCGCCTTCGCCAGCGTCATCGCCTATTCCGGGTACCGGGCCACCGTGCTCGGCCAGCCGCCGGGTGCGGTGTTTTCCTTCATCACGGCGCTGACGCTCGCCTATGATCCGGCCCGCCGGCTGGCGCGCATGCAGGTCGGCATGGAACGCGCGCTGGTCAATGCGCGCATGATCTATGAGCTTCTCGATATCGAGCCGCAGCAAAGTGACGCGCAAGGTGCCGCCGAGGCGAGATTCACCTCCGGCGAAGTTCGCTTCGACAACGTCTCCTTCCGCTATGTCGAGGAGGCGCCGGTCCTACACGATTTGAGCTTTGTCGCCGCCGCCGGCAAGGTCACGGCAATCGTCGGCGCTTCGGGCGCCGGCAAAACGACATTGGTGGCGCTGCTGCAGCGCTTCTACGACGTCGACGCGGGCACGATCGAGATCGACGGCCAGGACATCTCAAAGGTCACCAAACAGTCGCTGCGCGGCTCCATCGCCTATGTCTCGCAGCAGCCCTATCTGTTCGAAGGCACCATCCGCGACAATATCCGCTATGGCCGGCTGGGCGCCACCGACGCCGAGATCGAACAGGCCGCAAGGCAGGCCGCGGCCGACGATTTCATCCGCCAGCAGCCGCAGGGCTATGACACGCCGGTCGGCGAAAACGGCGTGACGCTGTCGGGCGGCCAGCGCCAGCGCGTGTCGATTGCGCGGGCCATTGTGCGGCAGGCGCCGATCCTTTTGCTCGACGAGGCGACATCGGCGCTCGACAACGAGGCTGAAGCCCGCGTTCAGCAGGCGCTCACCCAGGTCATGGAAGGGCGCACCACCATCGTCATCGCGCACCGGCTGTCGACGGTGGTCAACGCCGACCACATCATCGTCATGGAACAGGGCCGGCTGGTCGAAGAGGGCACCCATGCCTCGCTGATGGCCGATCCGCACAGCGTCTATGCGCGCTTCCACCGCATCCAGGGCGTCAAGGGCCTGGGGCTTGTCGACGACAGCGCGCCGATCCAGACTTCGGCCCAAGGCCCAATTCGCAACATCGAGGCGCAGAAGAGCATCGCCGGGAGCACGACATGAGCGAGACGCCCGCAACCGACAGGATCGATATGGGCCTGGTGGTGGTCGGCGCTGCCGGCCGCATGGGCCAGACCCTGATCCGTGCCATCCACACCATCCCCGGCGCGCGCGTCATCGGCGCCATCGAGCGCGCGGGCTCGCCCCATCTGGGCAAGGATGCGGGTGAACTCGCCGGCGTCGGCCGCATCGATGTGGCGATCGGTGATGATCCGCTACCCGTCTTCGCCAGGGCCGATGGCGTGCTGGATTTCACCACGCCGGCCTCATCAGTCGAGTTCGCCGGCTACGCGGCGCAAGCGCGCATCGTCCATGTCATCGGCACCACCGGTTGCTCGGCCGACGACAACGCCAGGATCGCCGCTGCGGCGCGTCATGCGACGATCGTCAAGTCGGGCAATATGAGCCTCGGCGTCAATCTTCTGGCGGTGCTGGTCGAACAGGCGGCGTGCGCGCTCGACGCCGACGATTTCGACATCGAGATTCTCGAAATGCACCACAGGCACAAGGTCGATGCACCGTCGGGCACCGCACTGCTGCTCGGCGAAGCCGCTGCCGCCGGGCGTGGCATCGCGTTGGCCGGCAATGATGTGCGCGTCCGCGACGGCCATACCGGCGTGCGCAAGACGGGCTCGATCGGCTTTGCTACGCTGCGCGGCGGCTCGGTGGTCGGCGATCACAGCGTGATGCTGGCCGGCACCGGCGAGCGCATCACCTTGGCACACCATGCTGAGGACCGCGCCATCTTCGCCCGCGGCGCCGTCAAGGCGGCCCTGTGGGCACGCGGCAAGAAGCCGGGATTGTATTCGATGCGGGACGTGCTCGGCCTCGGCTGAGCGACCAATCCGCCAACTTGCCAATCTGCCAACCCGAAGGGAGCAAACATGTCGAGAACCCTCGTGCTCGTGCGCCACGGCCAGAGCGAATGGAACCTGAAAAACCTGTTCACCGGCTGGCGCGATGTCGACCTGACCGAGCAGGGCCACGCCGAGGCCAAGGCCGCCGGCCAGAGACTCAAGGCGCGCGGGCTGAAATTCGACATCGCCTTCACCTCGGCGCTGATCAGGGCACAGAAGACCTGCCAGCACGTTCTCGACGCGGTCGGCCAGAGCGATCTGAAAACCATCCGCGACCAGGCACTGAACGAGCGCGACTATGGCGATCTCTCCGGCCTCAACAAGGACGACGCCCGCAAGAAATGGGGCGAGGAGCAGGTGCATGTCTGGCGCCGTTCCTATGACGTTGCGCCGCCCGCCGGCGAAAGCCTGAAGGACACCGGCGCCCGCGTCTGGCCCTATTACCTGCACGATCTGCAGCCGCATGTGCTGCGCGGCGGCACGGTGCTGGTCGCCGCGCACGGCAACTCTCTGCGCGCTCTGATCATGGCCCTGGACGGTAAGTCGGGCGAGGAGATCGTCAAGCTGGAGCTTGGCACCGGCGTGCCGGTCATCTACCAGCTCAACGCCGATTCGACCGTGGCGTCCAAGGAAGTGCTGGAGGGCTGACAGTCCTTCAGCCGGCGGTTCTTGATCGAGCATCATCTCTGGACAAACCAAAACCGTTTGCCCGAGAAAACTGGTTCCCACTTTTCGGGATCATGCTTTGAAAAAGCGCGTTGACACACATCGCTTGCCCGCTTACATCACCCCGCACCAGCCCAGATGGCGGAATTGGTAGACGCGCACGGTTCAGGTCCGTGTTCCGCAAGGAGTGGAGGTTCGAGTCCTCTTCTGGGCACCAAATTCCCGTTTCGAACCATTCGACGGTTCGGAAACTTAGAGAAAAAAGCCCGGTTCGTCCGGGCTTTTTCTTTGCCGCCAACCTCCCCTTCCGGCCAGCCGCCGAACAAACCACTTCAAACCGCGCGACCGCTTCGCTACGCTCAAAGCCATGTCTCAATCCACTAACCCGATCTTCGGTGCCCGTCGCGATCAGGCCTTCCCGACGTTGGCTGAGGCGGACATAGATCGCATGCGCCGGTTCGGCGAGGCCAGCTTCTATGCCGCCGGCGAGAACATCATCACCGCAGGCGACGTCGCGCCCGGCCTGATCGTCGTGCTGTCGGGCAGCGTGGACATTACCTGGGATGGCGGGCTCGGCCGTCGCGAGACGATCGTCACGCATGGCCCGGGCAGTTTCGTCGGCGAGCTGGCACAGCTTTCGGCGCGTCCCTCGCTGGTGAATGCGCAGGCCGCCGATCCGGTGGAGGCGTTCGTCATCCCTTCGCAGCGGCTGCGCGACCTGATGGTGCAGGAGGCCAATCTCGGCGAGCGCATCATGCGGGCGCTGATCCTGCGCCGTGTCGGCCTTTTGGAAAGCGCCAGCAGCGGGCCGATCATCATCGGACCCCAGGACAACAGCGACGTGTTGCGCCTGCAAGGCTTTTTGGCCCGCAGCGGCCAGCCGCACCGCGTGCTTGATTCCGAGAGCGATCCTTGCGCCAAAACACTGGTCGAACGCTTCGATGTCGACCCTCACCATCTGCCGATCGTGCTGTGTCCGAACGGCAGGCTGCTGCTCAATCCCGGCGAGAAGGATCTCGCCCGCTGCATCGGCCTGCTGCGGCCGATCGATGCCGACAAATTATACGACGTCGCCATCGTTGGCGCCGGACCGGCGGGGCTGGCGGCTGCGGTCTATGCGGCTTCAGAAGGGCTATCGACCATCGTGCTCGATTGCCGTGCCTTCGGTGGACAGGCCGGTGCCTCCTCGCGCATCGAGAACTATCTCGGTTTCCCCACGGGCATTTCGGGCATGGCGCTGATGGCGCGCGCCTACAACCAGGCGCAGAAATTCGGCGTCGAAATGGTGATTCCGGACGAGGTGAAGCTATTGAGTGCCGCGACCGGCAATGCCCGCTACACGCTCGATGTCGGCGACGGCGAGACCGTACGCACCCGCAGCGTGGTGATCGCCAGTGGCGCGCGCTATCGCCGCCTCGATGTCCCGAACCTGGCGCAGTTCGAGGGAACGTGCGTGCATTATTGGGCGTCGCCCATCGAAGGCCGGCTTTGCGCCGGGCAGGAAGTAGCACTTGTCGGCGCCGGCAACTCTGCCGGACAGGCGGCGGTCTACCTGGCCAGCCACGCGCGCAAGGTGGCGTTGCTGGCACGCGGCGGCAGCCTCGAAGCCAGCATGTCGCGCTATCTCGTCGAGCGCATCAAGGCGCAGCCGAACATCGAGGTGCTGACCGGAACCGAGGTCGAAGCCCTGGAAGGCGACGGGGGCAATCTTGCCGCCGTGCGCTGGCGCAATCGCGTAAGCGGCGAGGAAACGACGCGCCCGATCCGCCATCTCTTCCTGTTCATCGGAGCCGACCCGAACACCGACTGGCTGGCGAACTGCGACGTGGCGCTGGACGCCAAGGGTTTCGTGCGCACCGGATCGGACCTGGGATCGGCGCAGATGGAGACGAGCCGCAGCGGCGTATTCGCCATCGGCGACGTCCGCTCAGGCTCGGTCAAACGGGTCGCTGCGGCTGTCGGCGAAGGTGCCCAGGTGGTCGCGGCCTTGCATGCATATCTCGCGCTCGGCAACGCCAACGCACCTCTAACGCCCGGGAGACCATGATGGATGAATGCAGGCATACGCGCGACATCAGGAAGGTGACGCCGAGCGCGCTCGGCTGCGAGGAATGCCTGAAGAGCGGTTCGCAATGGGTGCATCTGCGGCTCTGCCGCACCTGCGGCCATGTCGGCTGCTGCGACGACTCACCCAACCGCCACGCCACCAAGCATTTTCACGCCACCAGGCATCCGATCATCGAGGGCTACGATCCGCCGGAAGGCTGGGCATGGTGCTATGTCGACGAGGTGTTTATCGACCTCGGCGAGGACGTGACCCCGCAGAACGGCCCGATCCCTCGCTTTTATTGAGGCCGCGCGGCGTTCAGGGAACAGGGACGAGGCCGGTAGTTCAACTGTTATGCTGGCCTGTGCTGTCGCACGATCTTCCACTCGTGCCATATCAGCATCATGACGACCGCATCGAAGACGGTCAGGACCAGCAGGCCGAACGAAAGGGTGTATGAGTAGCGGTAGATCTGATAGGCCATGAACAAACCCAATGCCACGAGCGACGCCGGATACGCCCAGAGCTTGCCCCTCAAGAGCCCGACAACCAGGGCCAGCTTTATCAGGCCGTGGCTGAGCAGGTAGAAGGCGTAAAACTCCTTGCTGGCCAACGAAAAATGGCTGGCCATCTGCGACAGATAGCCAGCTATGAAATCGTTCGGATCTTCGATCAATTCCTCTGCGGTGACTGCATTGACCCAGGAGGCAATGGCATTGGTGGTGACGACATAAAGCAGGATCCCGCCGATGCATTCGATCAGGGCATGCGCGCCCTTGAGCCAGACGCCGACTTCGAAAATCTGATGGATGCGGTGTTCATCGACGGGCTTCAAAAATCCACCTCCCGATCAACTGCGGAAACCGATGCCAAATGGATGCAGCATTAACGCACTGGATAAACACCGGGGCCGGTATCAGCCCTTTTCTTGATAAGACAATGATCGGCGTCTCACAAATCGGCGTTCCCCTTATGGTGCTGGCCGTGGTCATGCAATGGTTGGCGAAGGTCGACCGCTACCATGTTCGTCACGGCGCCGTGTCGGCCGGTCTTGCGTTCTTGCTCGGCCTGGCGATCAATCAGTTCATTCTTCTGTTCGTGCATCGGATACGGCCCTACGACGCCGGCGTGACGCATCTGTTGATTGCGCCCAGTGCCGACTGGTCATTCCCATCCGATCACGCGACAGCCAGCATTGCAATTGTTGCGGCCTTTGCGATGCAAGGCCTCCCGCGCCGGACGATCGCGCTTTTCATCATGGCATTCCTGATCTGCTGGTCGAGAATCTACATCGGGACGCACTACCTGACCGATGTTGTCGGTGGGGGCCTCACCGGCGTCCTGGGTGCCATCGTGGTGCGACAGGCCTACCGCGAGAATTCCCGTCTGGACAATCTGGTGACCAAAATTCTTTAGCTGGGCGCTCCGCGAGCTGCACGCAACTTCAAGATCAGCCAGCGAAGTATCGATATCCCAGCCATCCCGCCAGCACGACCGAAGCGACCCAGATACAAGCGATGATAACCGCCGCGATACGGCTCACCGGCCTGTCAGCAGCGAGGGCGGCAGCCTCCCGATGCTCCGCCATGACCTCGGGCGGTATCATCTTGACAACCGCAAGGATACCCAAGGGGACCAGGATCACATCGTCGAGGTAGCCAAGTACAGGGATGAAATCGGGGATCAGGTCGATTGGGGACAAGGCGTAGCCTGCGACGCACACGGCAAGTGCCTTGGCATACCACGGCGTTCGGGGATCACGCGCGGCAAGGTAGAGCGCATGCACGTCGCGCTTGATCGTTCGCGCCCACTGGTCCAATGCCGCAGCCATTGGACGACCTTAGCGCCAAACGACAATGCGCTGATAGCTCCCGATCACACCGGCTATTGCCTGCTATCAGGCCGTTTTATCGCACGGAGCCCGTGACGGTCCGGTCAACATTGGGAACGGATTTGCGTTCGTTGCCGGCGAGTGCCGCGATGATCAGCAGGCTGGCAACGACCGGGACAAACAGGATTGCAACGCGGGCTTGCACATAAAAAATGGCGCGCCATTCATTGCGCTTGTCGGGGCTGTTGCTCATCATACTCACTTTGTCGGACCCCCCGGCCGTGACATAGCCGTGAACGGTTAAGCAACTCCTTACGACTTTGTTAATGGGCGGAATTGAGGCGAAGGATGCCGATGAGATCCTCGCAGTCTTGGACAGGAGATCGTCGGCAGGGCGGAATCATGAATCGTTAACGCTCTGGTAACCAAGCGGGATTCTGTTGGCCGGGAAGGAGACCGGCGATGGACGCAAGC
>NZ_JAMYUW010000063.1:0-25544 GCF_040323315.1 Mesorhizobium sp. M0047
GGCGGGGGGGGTGTTTTTTTTTTAACACTACCTCGCTCCCGCGTGTGTTTTTTTTGTGTTGGGCGTTCTTGCCCCCACCACACGCGGCGGGGGGGCGGTGGCGCCGCCCCCCCCGCCGGGGAGATCATTTCTTTGGCCGCAGCTTGATGCCGGGCGCCGGGTTTTCGAGGGCGTCCTCATCCTGTCCGGCCGCCGGGATTTCGATCCAGCGGACGGTGGCACCGTCGCATTCCTGCACCACCGGAAAGTAAAGCGTCTGGCCCACCGGGAGATCCTCCGTCAGCGTCGCGCGAAAGACGAACTCGTCGTAGAATTCATCCGGCAGGCTGCCGCCGCTCCAGTCGACTTCCTTGACCCCATCGCTCACCGATTGACCGTAGAGTTGATAGGATTTGTCGTACTTGCCCTTCTTGGCCTGCAGCGTCCAGCCAGGCTTAGGCATCGGCTTCACCGCGATCACCCCTTCCGGGATCTGCACGCGTACGGCAGTCGTAGCCTTGCCGTCGCAGCCATGCGGCACGCGTAAGATTGCCTTGTAGGTCGAGCCGACGGCCGCTTCCTGGGTTTCGAGCGTGATATGCGCGAAAGCGGCATTTGTCCCGAGCACGAAAAGGACTGCGGCGGACAAAAGATACTTGTTCATGATGGTCCCTCTGATTTCAAACTGGCGAAGCTGGCCGGATCAATTGGCGTGATCGTCCGTGGCGCCACCACCGATGCCTTCGACGGCGAAATCGACGCTGACGGCACCGGCCTTCTCGAAGGTCAGCGTGGCGGAAAACTTTTCGCCCTGCTTGGGTTGCCGCTTCAAGCCGAAGAACATCAGATGATAGCCGCCAGGCGCCAATGCCACCTTGCCGCCGGCCGGAATTTCCAGGCCGCCGGCAACCGGTCGCATGGTCATGACGCCGTCCTTGACGCCCATTTCATGCAGCTCGGCCTTTTCAGAAATATCGGAGGAAATCGACACCAGCCGATCCGGCGCGCTGCCATTGTTGGTGATCGTGAAATAGCCGCCGGCGACCTTGGCGCCGGCCGGCGTGGCGCGCGACCAGGGGTGGCCGATATCGAGATCGCCGACCTTGAACTCATGCGCGAACACGGTCTGGACGCCGATGAACAGCAGCGCAAGAGCCAGCACGGCAATGCCGACACCTTCTTCGATGCTGCGTAGAATGGTGCCGGGCTTAAGACGCGCGGCGTCAGGAAAGAAATTGAACATGGTTGCTCCATGAAGTGATGGTCGCGCCGTTGCCGGTCGCGAGCAGTTTGATCTTTGGATGGGTACGCCCACGAAAGGTTCCGGCGGGCAAGCAGGCTCAGACCGTCAGCGGCGGCGCGCGCGGGTTCGACGGCGAGCGCTCACGCACGAAGTCGAGATGGATGGCCGCCCGGAAGACAAAGGCTACCGTTTCAAAGGAACGACTGTCCAGCGCAAGCCCGGCATCGGGCGGCGGCGCAAAGGCCGGCGAAAACATGCCGCAGCCGAGCACGCAGCATGCCGGCTGATGGGACGGCGGCTGGTTGCCGCCGGGAAGCTGGGTGGCACCCCCATGGGTGCAGATGACGTTGCCAAAGGCATCGAGTTGTGACGCATTCGGCACGTTTCCGAAGGCGAAAGCGCCGAGCGTCGACTGGAGCAACAGCAGATAGGCCGCGACAAGCGCGACCGGTATGCTCCACCGTCTCCTCGATACGCCCAAAACCCTGCCTCTTCGCAGCAATGCAACATTCCTAGCACGAGGCCGTCGGGTGGAAAATCGCCAATTCGATGCTGCGGCAACGCGGCAGGAAGCGCGTCGCAGCCCTTCAGATGCGACGCGCCTTATGATTTTTGGGGCGACCGCATTTCGGGGATCGAGGTCAGCAAGGTCTGGCGCGCCGACTTCAGGTGCTTGCGGCAGGCGGCGTCGACCTTGCCGAGATCGCGTGATTTCAGCGCCTCTATATAGACCAGATGCTCATTGATCGCGACTTCGTTGCGTTCGCGTTCTCGCGTCTTGTTCCATTGGTAGTGATAGTGAAAGATCATGGCGATGACATCGTAGAAATCCACGATGAACCGGTTATGCGACGCCCGGTGGATGAGCCGGTGGAAGCGCTCGTCCAACTCGGAGAATTCGTTGAAGCGGGTGGCGATCTCGCTTGCCAGCCGACGATGTTCGTCTTCCAGACGTTCGAGATTGGCCCAGACAGCGCTGTCCTGCGGCAGAGCGGCGAAGGCTGCCGCCGAGCGCAGTTCGAACATCTCACGGATTTCAGTCAACTCCAGCGCGAAAGCGCGCGTGAAACCCTTAAGCACCCAGTGGCTGTTGCGGCGCTTCTCGATCAGGCCGAAGCGCGAGAAGCGGATCAGGAACTCGCGCACGCTGGTGGTGCCGACGCCGATCTCGCGCGCCAGTTCGAGTTCGTTGATCTGCATGCCGGCTTCGGCTCCGCCGGCAAGCAGGCGCCGCATGAACGACCGCTCGATGATCTCGGCCAGCGTGTCGGTTTCTTCCTCGGGGAAGAAATCATCGGGACGCGGTTCGCGCAGCACCGTCTTGGCACGTTTGTTCCAGGCGATCAGCCCGGTCTCTTCCATGCGCGCAAGAATCGATCGTACCGTGGTGCGGCTGACGCCAAGCAAGGTGCCCAGTTCCGGCTCCGAAGGCAGGCTGCGCGTCTCGTCGAGCAACCGCAGGCAGCGGTTGTAGGCATCCTTATAGACGTTGTTGCTCTTCGACATCCCTGACCCGTTGCACGCCGTCGCTTGCGGCCGTCGGCCGGAAGCGCAATATGACGTTCCCATGACCCCTGAAAGCGAAATTCGCTTTCCTGAACGCCGATGGACATGCGGAACTCCCCAGCGAAAAAACAATTGACGCAAAATTGTTTTTTCACGATAAAAGACATTATATCTAAACAAGCGCGTGTCAATCCGCCCGCGCACCCCAGGATCACCCAGGAAAACCGCCCGTGAACGCCTCCAACTGCATCCTCCTGTCCCCCGCCGACAATGTCGCCGTCGCTAACGGCCGCATCGAGATCGGCACCGTGCTGCCGGGCGGCGCCGTCGCCGCTGCTCTGATCGAACCTGGCCACAAGGTGGCGATCAAGCCGATCGCCGCCGGCGAGGCCGTGGTCAAATACGCGCAGGCGATCGGCCGTGCGACACAGGATATTGCAGCCGGCGAGCATGTTCATTCGCATAATCTGGTTTTCGAATCGGGCCGCTTGCCGGTCGTGCCGCCGAGCGAGGCCGAGCACGCGACGGAAGCGGACCGCGCCCGCACCTTCATGGGCTATCGCCGCGCCGATGGCCGCGCAGGCACGCGCAACTTCATCGGCATCGTCGCCAGCGTCAATTGCTCGGCCACCGTCTGCCATTCGATCGCCGACACCGCCAACCGAACCCTGCTGCCGAAATATCCCGGCATTGACGGCTTCGTACCGATCGTTCACGGCCAAGGCTGCGGCATGAGCGCCACCGGCGACGGCATGATGGTGCTGCACCGCACGCTTGCCGGTTATGCCCGCCACCCGAATTTCGGCGGCGTGCTGATGGTCGGCCTCGGTTGCGAGGTCAACCAGCTCACGCTCTATGGCCAGAAGGGCGTCGCTGCCGGCAAACGCCATTTCAACATCCAGGACGCCGGCGGTTCGCGCAAATCGGTCGAAAAGGCGATGGGCGTGCTGGCTGAGATTGCCGAGGAAGTCGGCCAATTGAAGCGTGAGCCGATCCCGGTCAGCGAGATCGTCGTCGGCCTGCAATGCGGCGGCTCCGACGGCATGTCGGGCATTACAGCCAATCCGGCGCTGGGTGCTGCCGTCGATATCCTGGCCGGCGTCGGCGGCATCGGCATCCTCTCCGAGACCACGGAAATATACGGCGCCGAACATCTGCTAGCCTATCGCGCGGCAACGCCGGAGATCGCGCAGAAGCTCGACGGCTTCGTGAAGTGGTGGGAAGATCACGTCGCCAAGCACGGCGCCTCGATCGACAACAACCCCTCGCCCGGCAACAAGCGCGGCGGCCTCACCACCATCCTGGAGAAATCGCTCGGCGCGGTCGCCAAGGGCGGCCAGACGCCGCTCAATGGTGTCTTCGGCTATGCCGAAAAGGTCACCGGCAGCGGCTTGGTGTTCATGGACACCCCCGGCTACGACCCGGTCTCGGCGACCGGCCAGGTGGCGGGCGGCGCCAACATCATCGTCTTCACCACCGGCCGCGGCTCCTGCTTCGGTTGCCGGCCGACACCGTCGATCAAGGTCGCCACCAACTCGACCATGTATCATCAGATGGAAGAGGACATGGACGTCAATTGCGGCGTCATTGCCTCCGGTGAAAAGACCATCGCCGGCATGGGCCGCGAGATCTTCGAACTGATCGTCGAGACGGCTTCCGGCCGCAAGACCAAGAGCGAGGATTTCGGCTACGGCGACAACGAGTTCGTGCCCTGGCACCTGGGCGCGACGCTTTAGTTTCCACTGATATCTGAAGATGACCAGGCCGGACAATGGTCGGGAACGGGGAGGTTTTCGCATGAACAAGCGCCGCATCGGTCGCACCGCGCTCGAGGTCACCGAGGTCAGCTTTGGCGGCGCTGCGCTCGGCGGCCTCTACCGCGCCTGTCCGCGCGAAGCCGCGATGGAGACGCTGCAAGGCGCCTGGGAAGCCGGCCTGCGCTATTTCGACACCGCTCCCTTCTACGGTTTCGGCCTGTCGGAACGACGCTTCGGCGACTTCCTGCGCTACAAGCCGCGTGATTCCTATGTGTTGTCGACCAAGGTCGGCCGGTTGTTCCGCCCGGTGCCGGATGACCATGTTCCCGATCACTCCTATGTCGATCCGCTGCCCTTCGCGCTCGATTACGACTATTCCTATGACGGCATCATGCGCTCGGTCGAGTTCAGCTATGCGCGGCTTGGCCTGAACAAGATCGACATCCTGTTCGTCCACGACATCGGCGCCTACACGCATGGCGCCGAGAAGACCAAGCTGCACTTTCGCGATCTGATGGATGGCGGCCTCAAGGCGCTCGAAGAGCTGAAGAGAACAGGTGTCATTTCCGCCTATGGGCTCGGCGTCAACGAGGTGCAGATCTGTCTCGACGTGATGCGCCGGGCGCCGCTCGATTGCATCCTGCTCGCCAGCCGCTATTCCCTGCTCGACCGAAGCGCCGAAGCGGAATTGCTGCCGCTGTGCCGCGCGCAACAGACCTCTTTGGTCATTGGTGGCGTCTTCAACTCCGGCATCCTGGCGACCGGGCCGGTGCAAGGCTCGCATTTCGATTACCGCCCTGCCAGCCATGACGTGCTCGATCGCGTCGGTGCGATGGAAAGGATCGCAGCCGAGGGCGGTTATCCGCTGGCCGCGGCCGCGTTCCAGTTCCCGCTCCATGAACCAATGGTCGCTACCGTGCTGACCGGTACTGCCAAGCTGGCAAACCTGACCCGCAACCTCGAATTGCTCGACATCGACGTGCCGGAGACGGAATACCCCAGATATCGCCCCCATACCCTGGTGCAGGAGCTGGCGTGAAACGCGATCCGCTCGGTGAACGGCGATCCGGTTTCACACCCTTGCAATTTATATGAGAATGAACATTCCATATTGACGAACGGGTGGAATTAATATTCCATACGCTCACGGAATGGAAACGGGAGCATTCGATGACGGCGAGGGAAAGCAGTGCGGTGGCTCTGCCTCTGCCAGGCTTCCCGAGAACTGGTCAAACACCGCTTGCATCGGCCGGTTCGATGCACTATCAAAACATGGCAACTGTTTTTTATTGATAAAGTTCTGTTTGGGCTACGCCTATCCGGACGGAGCTTCCGTAACGTTCACCGGGCGACTTAGGGAGGAACCTCATGAAATTCGTGACCAGCATTCTCAACCGCCGCGCTGTCATGGCGCTGGCAGCAGCTTCGATGCTCACCGGCGTCATGCATTCGGCGCCGGTTTCGGCGGCGGATGTGACCATTCCAATCATCGTCAAGGACACCACGTCCTTCTACTGGCAGATCGTTCTGGCCGGCGCCCGCAAGGCCGGCAAGGATCTCGGCGTCAACGTGCCGGAACTTGGCGCCCAGGCTGAAACCGACGTCAACGGCCAAGTCTCGATCCTCGAGAACGCCGTTGCCAGCAACCCGGGGGCCATCGTCATTGCGCCGACCGAGTTCAAGGCACTTGGCAAGCCGATCGATGAAGCCGCTGCCAAGGTCAAGGTTATCGGCATCGACTCCGGCGCCGACTCCAAGGCCTTCACCTCGTTCCTGACCACCGACAATGTGCAGGGTGGCCGCGTCGCTGCCGACGGCCTTGCAGCCGCTATCGGCGCCGCCAACGGCGGTAAGATCGAGGGCGACGTCGCCCTGATCACCAACGCACCGGGCGCCGGCTCGCTCGAACAGCGCAAGCAGGGCTTCACCGAACAGCTGGCCGCCAAATATCCGGGCCTGAAGCTGGTCGCCGACAAATATGCCGACGGCCAGGCCACCACCGGCCTCAACATCGCCACCGACCTGATCACCGCCAACCCGAATCTCAAGGGCATCTTCGCCTCCAACCTGATCATGGCGCAGGGCGTCGGTCAGGCTGTCGCCGAAAACAACCTTGGCGGCAAGCTGGCGCTGGTCGGCTTCGACAGCGACGAGAAGCTGATCAAGTTCCTCAACGACGGCGTCATTTCCGCCCTCGTCGTCCAGGATCCGTACCGGATGGGTTATGACGGCATCAAGACCGCACTCGCCGCCTCGAAGGGCGAAAAGGTCGAGGCCAATGTCGACACCGGCGCCAATCTGGTGACCAAGGACAACATGAAGGACCCCAAGATCGACGCGCTGCTCAATCCGAAGCTCTAAGCCTTCGCATCCAAATCGTTTCCGGGGCCTCGCGCCCCGGAAACATTCGCTGCCGGCACAAACGGCTTGGCAATCCACGAGCCTGAGCTAGGCTGTCTTCGCGGCATATCCTTGCCTCGCCGCGTGCCAATCGTGAGGCCAATCTGGGAGGCCAATCTGGGAGGATTGTCATGACATCGACGGCGCAGGAACTGCATCCGGCCCCTGTGCTGGAGCCTGGCAGGACCATCCTCGAATTGCGCGGGCTGGAGAAGCGTTATCCCGGCACCCACGCGCTCAAGCCGGTTAACCTCGCCTTCAAGTCCGGCGAGATCCACGCCATCGTCGGCGAGAACGGCGCCGGCAAATCGACCCTCATCAAGCTTTTGACCGGCGTCATGCCGCGCACCTCCGGAGAGGTCATCTGGGAAGGCCAGCCAGCTGCTTTGGCGACGCCGCATGAGGCGATGGCGCTCGGCATCAATGCCGTGCACCAGGAGGTCGTGCTGTGCCGTCACCTGACCGTCGCCGCCAACATGTTCCTCGGCGAAGAAAATTCGCGCTTCGGCATCCTGCAGCAGCGCTCCATGGTCAGGCAAGCGCAGAAGATCATCGACGATCTCGGCTTCGACCTGCCGGCGCATGTCACGCTGGGCGACCTGACAATCGGCCAACAACAGCTGATAGCGGCGGCCCGCGCCACCGTGCGCGGTACCAAATTCCTGATCTTCGACGAGCCGACCGCCTATCTCACCCGCAAGGAGGCCGACCAGCTTTTCACCCTGATCCGCCGGCTGAAGGGCGAAGGCGTGACGATCATCTACATCAGCCACCGCATGGAGGAAGTGTTCGAACTCGCCGATCGTGTTTCCGTGCTGCGCGACGGCATGCTGGTCGGCACCCGCAACATCGCCGAGACCAACGATGCCGAGCTGGTCAAGATGATGATCAACCGCTCTATCGAGCAGGTCTACCACAAGGAGCATTTCACGCCGGGCGCCGCGATCATCGAAGCGCGGAACCTGTCCGGCAAAGGGTTTGAAAATGTCTCGATGACGGTTCGCGCCGGCGAGATCGTCGGGCTCTATGGCCTGATCGGCGCCGGGCGCAGCGAGTTCGTCACGACACTTTATGGCCGCCACCGCAAATCGGCCGGCCAGATTCTCTGGGAAGGCAAGGAGGTTCAGGTCAAATCCGAGCATGACGCGATCAAGCTCGGCATGGCGCTGGCGCCGGAAAGCCGCCGCGACCAGGGCCTCTGCCTCAACCTGCCGGTCGGCCTCAATCTCAACCTGCCGATCTACAAGCGCATCTCGAACAATCTGCTGATCTCGAGTGCGCAGGAAAAGACGCAGGCCGATCGCCAGATCGCCGATCTGCGCATCAAGACACCGACGCGCGGCGCTCTGGCGTCCAGCCTGTCGGGCGGCAACCAGCAGAAGATCGTCATCGGCAAATGGCTGGCGCACGGCGCCAAGCTGTTCATCTTCGACGAACCGACTGTCGGCGTCGATGTCGGCACCAAGGCCGAGATCTACCGATTGTTCGGCGCGCTGCTGTCGAAAGGCGCCGGCATCATCCTGATCTCGTCCTATCTGCCGGAAGTCTACGAACTGGCCGACACGCTGCATGTGTTCCGGCGCGGCAAACTGGTGGCGACTCATGGTTTTCGCGGCGCCAGCCACGAGGACATTCTCACGCAGGCGCTCGCCGAGAAACAAGAAAAGCAGGGAGGACAGATATGAGCACCGAGGCGATTGCTGTCGAAAAGCCAAAACGGAACTACAATGTCCTGTTCGGGCTGACGCTTCTGGCGTTGCTGGTTCTGCTCTGGATCGTCCTGTCGGTCGCGACGCCGAGCTTCGCCTCGTCCAATAACATCGCCAACCTGCTGCGGCAGGGTTCGATGATCGCCATTATGGCGGTCGGCCAGACTTTCGTCATCATCACCGGCGGCATCGACCTGTCCGTCGGCGCCGTGGTCGGCTTCGCCACCGTGGTCGTAGCCATGATGATCAATGCCGGCTTCCCGATCTGGCTCGCCATTCTGGTGACGCTGCTGGTCGGTGTTGCCATCGGCATGTTTCATGGCTTCGGCATCGTCAAGATGGGCCTGCCGCCCTTCATCATCACGTTGGCGACGCTGACCTCGCTGCGCGGCATCGGCCTTTTGATGACCAACGGCAATTCGATCAATATCAACAGCGACACCTTCACCGCGTTCTCGCGCAGTTCCTTCATCGGCATCCCCAACCTGTTCTGGATGGTGATCCTGGTCGGCATTCCGGCCTATATCTTCCTGCATCACAGCCGCTGGGGCCGGTATCTGTTCTCGGTCGGCTCTAACGCCGAGGCCTCGCGCCTGTCCGGCGTCAATGTCCAGCGAACCATCTACATGGCCTACACGCTGTCCGGCCTCTGCGCGGCTTTCGTCGGCGTGCTGCTGGCCGCCCGCATCGGCATCGGCAATCCGACCCAGGCCGAGGGCTGGGAGTTGCAGGCGATCGCCTCGTCGGTCATCGGCGGCACCTCGCTGTTCGGCGCCGTCGGCTCGGTGCACGGGCCTCTGCTTGGCGCCTTCATCCTGGCCACCATCAACAACGGCGCCAATCTGCTCAACGTCAACTCGTTCTGGCAGCGCATCATCACCGGCGCGCTGATCATCATCATCGTCTACTTCGACGGGCTGCGCCGCCGCGGCAAGTAAACCCTCGATCAATCGCTGGCCCGTCACAATCGACGGGCCGGCGATTCATTACCGACTGGATTGAAGCATGAAGGCCGTCGTCTGCCGTTCGCCCGGCGATCTTATCCTGGAAGACCGTCCGGCCCCCGGCGCGCCGCCTCCCGGCTGGGCGCTGGTGTCCGTCAGCCATGTCGGCATCTGCGGCACCGACTATCACATCTTCGAGGGCAAGCACCCGTTCCTCGCCTATCCCCGCATCATGGGCCATGAAATATCGGGTACCGTGGTGGAACCCGGGGAAGGTGTCGAACTGGCCGTTGGCGAACCGGTCGTCATCAACCCCTATCTTTCTTGCGGCAAGTGCATAGCCTGCCGGCACGGCAAGCCGAATTGCTGCGTCAGCATCGAGGTGCTCGGCGTGCATCGCGACGGCGCCATGTGCGAACGCATCCTGGTTCCGGCACAAAATCTCTATCCGGCCAACGGCCTGTCGCTGGCCGACGCCGCTGCCGTCGAATTCCTGGCCATCGGCGCGCATGCCGTGCGGCGTGCACGGGCCGATCCGGGTGGACGCACGCTGGTCATCGGCGCCGGCCCGATCGGGCTCGGCACCGCCATCTTCGCCCGCATCGCCGGCCTCCACGTGGCACTGCTCGACATGAGCAGTGAAAGGCTCGCCTTCGCCGAGAATGAGCTTGGGTTCCAGACCCTCGACGGCTCGCGCGGCGCGGTGCCCGCTCTGGTCAAGGAGGCGACATCAGGCGAAGGTTTCGATGTCGTCTTCGATGCCACCGGCAACACCCAGTCCGTGCAATCGGCCTTCGCCCATGTCGCGCATGGCGGGACACTGGTGCTGGTCAGCGTCGTCAAGGACGACATCAGCTTTTCCGATCCCGAATTCCACAAACGCGAGATGACGCTGATCGGCAGCCGCAATGCGTTGCGCGCCGACTTCGACCATGTCGCCGCCTCGATCCGCAACGGCGCCGTTCCGCTGGCAAAACTCGTCACCCACCGCACCACGCTTTCCGGCACGCCACACGATCTGGCCCGCTGGGCGCATGAGAAATCAGGCCTGATCAAGGCTGTGATCGAGGTGGGAGCATAACTTAGCAGGCGGTGAACCCGGCCCGAATTGACGACGCCCCGCGCAGATCGACCCCCACTCCGTCTCGGCTTCGCCGAGCCACCTCTCCCCCGATCGACGGGGTAGAGGAAGGTGCGAGCCTATTGCGGCCAACGCTCCTCAACCAGACTCCCTCCTTCTCCCGCCAGCGGGCTCCCTTCCTCTCCCTCCGGAGGGGGGAGAGGTGGCTCGGCGAAGCCGAGACGGAGTGGGGGAAGGCGGTCCTCAAACGCCAAGCCGCTGACAGGGGAGCGCGCGACCGATCAGCGCGAGTCAGAAGTCACGGTCTCGCATAAGGCCGGCACTCCCTACAGCGCCGACAGCTTCAGCTCCACCCGTTCTGCCGGAAACCTGGACTCCGAAAACTGGATCGGCTGGCCGTCCGGCGTGACGTTGACAGCGACCGTGACCAGCACGATGGCACCTGGTTGCAGGTCGAGGTCGGCAAGGTCCGCCGCATCGGCATGGCGCGCCGACAGCACGGTCGATTGCCTGAGATAGTCGTCGATACCGAACCGGGCGAGCGATGCGGTGATCGAACCTGTCTCGGCCATTGCAGCGTCGATACCAGCAAAGCGCCGGGCATCGAACCAGCCGGCGCCGCGTGATACCGGCCGTCCGTCGGCTTCGCCACGCGTTTCCAGGCGAATCACATCGGCCCCCTTGGCGAGCCCCAGCCCCTCGGCAACACGCTGGCTGGCCGGCTCGATCGAGGACGCCAGCAGGACGATATGCCGTTCCGATGTCTGCCCTTGCAGGCCCGTTGAAAAGCGTGTGCGCGCACCGATGGGATAGGACAGCCGCCTGCGCGACAGCACGAAGGTGCCGCGCCCCTGCTCGGCCCGCAGCACCCCTTCCTGCACAAGGGCCGATATGGCGCTGCGCACGGTGTGGCGGTTGACGCCATAGCGCTCAGCCAGTGCCATCTCCGGCGGCAGCGCGGCGCTTTCTGCGAAATCGCCGACGGCGATCGCCTGCAGGATCTTCTCGGCGATCTGCCGCCACAGCGAGACGCCGCTGCGCCGCTCGATGCTGTCCGCTGCCAGCCGCCCGACCATTGATTGCCCCCAGTCTTCAAGTGCTTGTCATCCACCCGTCATGGACTCGCGCTAGATAATAGGTATAATTTGTATAGTTGTCTATATCAATAGACAAATTTGGCGAAGAGGAATGTTGCTGATGCGAGGACAGGAAGCCCGCGATCAAGCCGAACGCAAGGCCGCCATGGCAACCCTGGCGCAATCCGGCGGCGACGACATCGTTCGGCTCTGGAACGAGGCCGGACTGCCTTCGGACGCAGAACTGCTGCGCGGCCCCGAAACCGGCCTGGTCACCGTACGCGGCCGCATCGGCGGTGGGGGCGCGCCCTTCAATGTCGGCGAGGCGACCGTCACCCGCGCCACCGTCCGGCTGCCGTCCGGACAGGTCGGCCATTGCTATGCGCTTGGCCGCGACAAGCAGAAGGCGAAGCTGGCGGCCATCGCCGACGCACTGTGGCAGGACCCGGCCCGCCGCGCCGAGGTCGAGACCGGGCTGATAGCGCCTCTGCGGTCGGCCCTGACCACGGCGCATGAACGCCGCCGCGCCGAGACGGCGGCAACGAAGGTGGATTTCTTCACCATGGTACGCGGAGAAGACTGATGGACATCGCATCGCAATCGATCGAGGGCGGCTTCGCCGATCCGGTCTTCAACGCACAGACCGTGTTCCGCGCTGTCATGGAGGCGATGGCGCGGCCTGGCAGCGTGCAGCCGTTGCCCGCCTTTGCCCGTCCGCCGGCGCCGCTGTCGGCGACCGCCGGTGCCATTGCGCTGGCGCTTTGCGACAATGACACCCCGCTCTGGCTCGACCCGGCTTTACAGGCTTCCCCTGCCATCAAATCCTGGCTTGGTTTCCACACCGGCGCGCCATTGGCCAACACGCCGGCCGATGCGCATTTCGCGTTGATCGCAGCCCCGGCCGAGATGATGGCGCTCGACGGTTTTTCGCAAGGCACGCAGGACTATCCCGACCGTTCGACCACATTGGTCCTGCAGGTCAGCGATCTCGTCTCCGGCACGCCTCTGTCGCTCGAAGGCCCCGGCATCGAAGCCAGCGCGACGATCGCGCCGGCACGGATGCCACGCCATTTCGTCGAACAGTGGAAGCAGAACATCAAGCGCTTTCCGCGAGGCGTCGACATCATCCTCACCACATCGGACGGCATTGCCTGCCTGCCGCGCACGACGCGCATCAAGACGATGGAGGCGTAAGATGTATGTCGCGGTTAAAGGCGGTGAAGCCGCAATCGCCAACGCCCACAGCCTGCTTGCCGACCGCCGCCGTGGCGACCGTTCGGTGCCAGCCCTTCGCCTCGACCAGATCGTCGAGCAGCTGGCGCTCGGCGTCGACCGGGTGATGAGCGAAGGCTCGATCTACGACCGTGAACTGGCCGCACTCGCCATTGTTCAGGCGCGCGGCGACATGATCGAGGCGATCTTCCTGGTGCGCGCCTATCGCACGACACTGCCCCGCTTTGGCTACACCAAGCCCATCGACACCGCCAACATGCTGGTCGAGCGGCGCGTCTCGGCGACCTACAAGGACCTGCCGGGCGGCCAGTTGCTTGGGCCTACCTTCGACTACACGCACAGACTGCTCGATCCCGAGCTTGCCGCCGGCGCCGATGTCGCCGAGCCCTTGCTGCGTGAGACGGAAGCGCAAGCCATGCCGCGCGTCTCGGCGATCCTCGCCCGCGAAGGCCTGATCGAACCGGACGGCGACATGCCGCAGGACCATGTCCCCGGCGACATCACCCGCGAGCCGCTGGAGTTCCCGATGGCGCGCGACATCCGCCTGCAGGCGCTGTCGCGCGGCGACGAGGGGTTCCTGCTGGCGCTCGGCTATTCCACGCAACGTGGCTATGCCCGCAACCATCCCTTTGTCGGCGAAATCCGCATCGGCGAGGTCGAGCTGGAGCTCGACGTGCCGGAACTGCCCTTCGCGGTCCCGCTCGGCACGGTGCGGATCACCGAATGCCAGATGGTCAACCAGTTCAAAGGGTCGACCAAGGCGCCGCCGCAATTCACCCGCGGCTACGGCCTCGTCTTCGGCCAGAGCGAGCGCAAGGCGATGGCGATGGCGCTCTGCGACCGCGCTCTTCGTGCGACAGAACTCGGCGAGGATGTCGTCGCCGCAGCCCAAGATGAGGAGTTCGTCATCTCGCATTCCGACAACGTTCAGGCGACCGGCTTCGTCGAACATCTGAAGCTGCCGCACTATGTCGACTTCCAGGCCGAACTCGACCTCGTGCGCCGCATGCGCGCCGAATACGACGCCCGCGAGAACCCCGCCAAGGCCGAAGAGAAGCGGGAGGCCGCGGAATGATCGAAGGCCTCTCCCACATGACCTTTATCGTCCGCGATCTCGACCGGATGACCGAGATCCTCGAGGGCATACTCGACGCCCGAGAGGTCTATGCCAGCGGCGCCGAACAGTTCTCGCTGTCGCGCGAAAAGTTCTTCCTGATCGGCGACATCTGGGTCGCCATCATGGAGGGCGAGCCCTTGCCGGAACGCAGCTACAACCACATCGCTTTCAAGATCGATGACGCCGATTTCGACCGCTACGCCGAGCGCGTCAAAGCGCTTGGCCTCGACACGCGCCCGCCGCGCCCACGCGTCGAGGGTGAAGGCCGCTCGATCTATTTCTACGACGACGACAACCACATGTTCGAACTGCACACAGGCACGCTCGCGGAGCGGCTGGCACGCTACGCCAAGGGACTGAAAGTCGCGCAATGACTGACATCGCCACCTACAACTTCGCCTATCTCGACGAACAGACCAAGCGGATGATCCGCCGCGCGATCCTCAAGGGCATCGCGATCCCCGGCTATCAGGTGCCGTTCGCCTCGCGCGAAATGCCGATGCCCTATGGCTGGGGCACCGGCGGCGTGCAGGTCACCGCTTCGATCATCGGCCCCGACGATGTCTTGAAGGTTATCGACCAGGGTGCCGACGACACCACCAATGCCGTCTCGATCCGCGCCTTCTTCAAGAAGGTCGCCAATGTCGCGGTGACCACCTACACAGCCAGCGCCACCATCATCCAGACCCGCCACCGCATCCCCGAGCATCCGCTGACGGCGGGCCAGGTACTGGTCTATCAGGTGCCTATCCCTGAGCCGCTGCGCTTCCTTGAACCGCGAGAGACCGAAACGCGCAAGATGCATGCGCTGGAGGAATACGGCCTCATGCATGTCAAGCTCTACGAGGACATCGCCAAGCACGGTCGCATCGCCACCACCTATGCCTATCCGGTCAAGGTCGAGGGCCGCTATGTGATGGACCCGTCGCCGACGCCTAAGTTCGACAATCCCAAAATGCACCGCTCGCCGGCCCTGCAGCTGTTCGGCGCCGGCCGCGAAAAGCGCATCTATGCGGTGCCGCCCTTCACCGAAGTGGTCAGCCTCGACTTCGAGGATCATCCGTTCGAGGTGCAGACCTTCGACCAGCCCTGCGCGCTGTGCGCGGCCGAGAATGTCTATCTCGACGAGGTCATCCTCGACGACCATGGCGGCCACATGTTCGTCTGCTCCGACACCGACCATTGCGAGAAGCGGCGAGCGGACGGCCATCACGGCCACCTCGCCCGGGAAACCCATCTTGCCCCAGGAAACATGGAGCCGGCGCAATGACCGACGAACCGCTGCTGCGCGTCTCGGCGCTCTCCAAATTCTACGGCTCGCGCGTCGGCTGCGACAACGTCTCCTTCGACTTGTGGCCGGGCGAAGTTCTGGCTGTCGTCGGTGAGTCCGGCTCCGGCAAGACGACATTGCTCAACTGCCTGTCGACACGGCTGCTGCCCAGTTCCGGGACCACCAGCTACCGCATGCGCGATGGCCAGTTCCGCGAGCTTTATCGCATGAGCGAGGCCGAGCGCCGCTTCCTGATGCGCACCGACTGGGGTTTCGTCCATCAGAACCCCGCCGACGGACTGCGCATGACAGTATCGGCCGGCGCCAATGTCGGCGAACGGCTGATGGCTGTCGGCGATCGCCATTACGGCAGGATCCGCGCCACCGCCGTCGACTGGCTGTCGCGCGTCGAGATCGACGAGGACCGCATCGATGACGAGCCGCGCGCCTTCTCCGGCGGCATGCGCCAGCGCCTGCAGATCGCCCGCAATCTCGTCACCGGGCCACGGCTGGTGTTCATGGATGAGCCGACCGGCGGCCTCGACGTCTCGGTCCAGGCGCGCCTGCTCGACCTGCTGCGCGGTCTGGTCACCGATCTCGGCCTGGCGGCAATCGTCGTCACCCATGACCTCGCGGTAGCGCGGCTGTTGTCGCAGCGCATGATGGTGATGAAGGACGGCCGCGTCGTCGAAAGCGGTCTCACCGACCGCGTGCTCGACGACCCGCGCGCGCCCTACACCCAGTTGCTCGTTTCCTCGATTCTACAGGTTTGACGATGAAGTCTCAAAGCGCGTGTTCGCGAAACCTTGGCGCGAGGCACCCCCCTCTGGCCTGCCGGCCATCTCCCCCGCAAGGAGGGAGATCGGCAGTCCCTGCTGCTTTCACCAGTTACCAAGGCTGCAAGAAAAGCGCTGCGGGTGAAACTGCCAATCTCCACCCTTGCGGGGGAGATGTCCGGCAGGACAGAGGGGGGTGCCTCGCGCCGACACCTCGCAACCACCCGCTTCGAGATTTCACCGTTATTCCGCACGTGCAATTGCATTGGCCAGAGGGGGGTGCTGGCCCGCAAGCGGACGATGATTGGAGGACCTTCTGATGGCCACCCCCCTCGTTGTCTCGGACGTTGCCAAGAGCTTCACCATGCATCTGCGCGACGGCATTAAACTGCCTGTCGTCGCCGGAGTCTCGTTCTCGATCAGGGCCGGCGAATGCACCGTGCTTGGCGGCCCGTCCGGTGCCGGCAAGAGTTCGATCCTCAAGATGCTCTACGGCAACTATGCCGTCGACGAGGGCCAGATCATCGTCACGCATGACGACGGACTGATCGACCTTGCCACCGCCAGCCCGCGCACCGTGCTTGCCGTGCGCCGGCAAACGATCGGCTATGTCAGCCAGTTCCTGAGCACCGTGCCGCGCGTCTCGGCGCTCGATGTCGTCGCCGAACCGCTGGTCGAACGCGGCGAAGACCGCGAAATTGCACGCGACAAGGCAGGTGCCTTGCTGGCGCAGCTCAACCTGCCGGAGAAACTTTGGGCATTGCCGCCGGCGACCTTCTCCGGCGGCGAGCAGCAGCGCGTCAACATCGCGCGCGGCTTCATCACCGAGCACCCGATCCTGCTGCTCGACGAGCCGACCGCTTCGCTCGATGCCAGGAACCGTGACGTGGTGATCGAACTCATCGCCGCCAAGAAAGCGGCTGATGTCGCCCTGCTTGGCATCTTCCACGACCACGACGTGCGCGAGGCGGTTGCCGACCGCATCATCGACGTCACCGCTTTCGCTCCCGGAAAAGTCGCCGCATGACCAGGAAATTATCGGAGACACCGCTGGTCCACCCGACGGCGGAGGTGCAGAACTCGACGCTCGGCCGCTGGACCGAGATCGCCGACCGCAGCCGGGTGTCGGAAAGCGAACTCGGCGACTATTCCTACATGATGCAGGATTGCGCTGTCTGGTGCGCCACGATCGGCAAGTTTTCCAACATCGCGGCAAGCGTGCGCATCAACGCCACCAACCACCCGACCTGGCGGCCGACGCTGCACCATTTCACCTACCGCGCTTCGGACTATTGGGACGATGCCGAGCACGAGAGCGAGTTTTTCGCCCAGCGCCGCGCCAGGCGCGTCACCATCGGCCACGACACCTGGCTCGGCCATGGCTCGACCATCCTCCCCGGCGTCACCGTCGGCGATGGCGCAGCGGTCGGCGCCGGCGCTGTCGTCTCGAGAGATGTGGCTCCGTACACCATCGTCGCCGGCGTGCCGGCCAAGCCGATCCGCGAGCGCTTCGACCGCCGCACCGCCGAACGCTACCAGGCGCTTGCCTGGTGGGACTGGGACCATGCCACGCTGCGCGCCAGTTTGGAGGATTTCCGGGAACTGTCCGCTGAAGCGTTTTTGGAGAAGTATGGTTGACGCGAATGGTGTTTTCATCGAACTAATAATCACCCAACCCAGTGCGATGGAGCATATGTGACCTTTATTGTCGTAATACCTCTTTTCATTGGACTGGGGTTGGTCGCGTTAGGAATTTTGGCGATTAAGCTTGGAGTTAAGCGTTGGAGGCAATCCGACGTTGGCTCTTCAATAACGTTGATGATATTGGGTTGTGTTTTGTTCACGGCGGCGATAGCCCCACTCTATATGCTGTGGGTCCTTGCGCAGCTTACCGGTAAGCCAGGCTGACAAGCTAAGGCAGCAAAGCAAGACAATTCGGGGAGCGAGGGTAGACCAGCGTCTTCACATTGCAATAGATGGGCACGATACGCCTCTAGCTGGAACGGCTGAAAGGCTTCGAGGGCTTCGGCCCGTTCAACATCAAGGTGGTCGAAGTTCTGCCGACCGGCCTCACCGTTGCCGGCGCGACCGACGACGATGTGCGCATCATGCGCGCCTGGCGCGATGCTCTGGCGGTGCCGTTCGGCTACCGGCACCCTGATCACGATGCCTATGTCTTCCACATCACCTTCGCCTACCAGATCCAGCGTCTTGCTGATGACCGGGCAGCCGCATGGCAGGACCTGTTCGATGACTCTCTCAAGCTTTTCGAGCAGCAGGCTCCCGTCATCGAAACTAAGGCGCCTGCCTTCTGCAGCTTCCGGGACATGGTGCACTTCGAGGACCTGCTGGTCCGGGGCCGGCCGTAAACTCCACACCTGTGGAGCGTAACAAAACTGACATCACCGCGACACGGCAGGTTCATGTGGCTGCGCTAGGCGAGAGCCTGATGATCAATGGTCCGGACTGGAACCTGCCCCATGCCAGCAACCTCTGCCACGCTCGAAATCCGCGGTGTCAGCCGCCGATTTGGCAAGAACACCGCCATCAGCGACATCAACATCGCGATCCCGCAGGGTCAGATGGTTGGCATTATCGGCCGTTCCGGCGCCGGCAAATCAACCCTTCTTCGCGTGATCAACCGCCTCATCGATCCCAGCCAGGGGTCGATTTTTTTTGACGGCGCCGAGGTCTCCCAGTTGAGCGGCTCGCCGCTGCGGCGCTGGCAGCGCGACTGCGCCATGATCTTCCAGCAGTTCAACCTGGTGCCGCGCCTCGACGTGCTGACCAATGTGCTGCTCGGCAAGCTGAACCACCGTTCGACCATGTCAAACCTGTTCGGCATGTTCTCTCGCGCCGAATGCGCCGAGGCGGTCGCCGCCTTGGAGCGGCTCGACATCGCCCGTACAGCACTTCAGCCCGCCGGCACCTTGTCGGGTGGACAGCAGCAGCGTGTCGCCATTGCCCGTGCCATGATGCAGCAGCCCAGGGTAATCCTCGCAGACGAGCCGATCGCTTCGCTCGACCCGCTCAACGCCAAGGTGGTGATGGATTCGCTGCAAGACATCAATTTGCGCGAAGGCATCACAGTCATCACCAATCTGCACACGCTGGATACCGCCCGCACCTATTGCAACCGCATTATCGGCATGGCCGCCGGCAAGGTCGTCTTCGACGGCCCACCGGAAGAGCTCAACCGCGAGGCCGTGCGCCTCGTCTATGGCGCCGACAGCAATGGCCAGGAAATCTCAGAGGCCATCACCTCGACCAGCGTTGCCTTCAGCCGAAAGATCGCCGCATCCGCCGGACCGCTCGAACCCGCTTTCCCGGGTTATTGAGTCCATGATCCCGAAAAGTGAAAACCGGTTTTCGGGAAAGATCGTGGACCAAAAAAGAACGGTTGGGATCGCCAGCCCACGTCAAGGGCGCCAGTCAAACTCAAGAACGCTGCCGGCGCGGGGCCGGAACCTACAGGAGAGATTACAGATGTTCAGAAAGATGGTTTTCTGCGCCGTTTCGGTGCTCGCCATGGCGACCAGCATGGCCCACGCCGCCGATATGAAGGAATTTCGCGTCGGCATCCTCGGCGGTGAAAACGAAACCGACCGGCTGCGCAACTACCAGTGCCTAGCCGACCATTTGAAGGCCGAATTCGGCTTCGAAAAGGTCTCGCTGTTCCCCGCCGCCGACTATGACGGCGTGATCCAGGGCCTGCTCGGCGGCACGCTCGACTTCGCCGAGCTCGGCGCTTCCGGTTATGCCAGCGTCGCTCTCAAGGACCCGAAGGCGGTCACCCCGATCCTCACCACCCAGCAGACCGACGGCGCTACCGGCTACTATTCGATCGGCCTGGCGCTGAAATCCTCCGGCATCACCGACATCAAGTCGGCCAAGGGAAAGAAGCTCGGCTACGCCGATCCGGATTCGACCTCGGGCTACCTGATCCCGCTGACCCAGATCCCGAAGGATACCGGCGCTTCGAACGAAACCTTCTTCGCTTCGACCCAGTTCAACGGCGGCCACGAAAACAACGTCCTGGCCGTGCGTGACGGCAAGGTCGACGTAGCGGTGGACGATTCCTCCGGCATTGGCGACTTCAAGGACGGCTATACCTCCGGCACCTTCCACAAGGAAGTCGCCAAGGGTGCCGTCGACCCCAACGACTTCGTCGAAGTCTGGCGCTCGGGCCTGATCCCGAACGGCCCGCTGGTCGTGCGCACCGCGCTCGGCGACGACATGACCGCCAAGCTCGCCGACTTCTTCACGCAGCTGCCCAAGAAGGATAAGGCTTGCTTCGAAGGCGTCGAAGGTGGCGACTTTACCGGCTACGTTCCAGTGAAGGCAGACTTCTACAACGTCATCGTCGAAGCCCGTAAGGCAGCCATCGGCGGCTAACGGCAAAATCAGGAAGGGCGGTGTTCAAAACACCGCCCTTTTTGCATCCCCGATCATGACCCATTCCGTGACAGTCCCTTCCGGCGCCACTCACCAGATGGCCAACGCCTGGCGTCGCCAGACGTCCTTGCGCCGGCTCTACACCGCCATCGGCATTGGCCTGCTCGTTGTCGCGCTCGGCGGTACCATGTGGTTCGCCGACGAGGCCAATGCCGGGCATTTCTTCGACCGGCTGCCGCATTTGCTGGATTTCCTGAGCTGGCTCGTCCCCAAGGACTGGAACGATGTCTGGCGAGCGATGTTCGACATCGCTTCCCCACATGACACCGGCACCCAGGAATTCAACTTCCCGCTTGGCCGCGCCTATGTCTGGGGCAGCTTCTACATCCCTGAATATTTCGAGCTGATGCTGACCACGCTCAATGTGGCGCTGGTCTCGACCTTCATCGGCTTCGTCTTTGCCGTGCCGTTTTCCTTCATCGCGGCGCGCAACCTGACGCCGCATCCGGTGCTACGGCTGATTGTCAAGCGCTTCATGGAATTGCTGCGCGCCTTTCCCGAAATCGTCATCGCCGGCCTGTTCGCCGCCATCGTCTCGATCGGGCCGATCGCCGCCATCATCGCCATCGGCCTGCATTCGATCGGCGCCCTGGGCAAGCTGTTCTACGAGATCAACGAGAACATCGACATGCGCGCCGAGGAAGGCCTGAGGGCGGTCGGCGCCAACTGGTTCGAGCGGGTGCGCTTTGCCGATCTGTCGCAGGTGCTGCCCAACTTCATGTCCTACACGCTGCTGCGTGTTGAAATAAACGTCCGCATTTCCACCATTATGGGCGCGGTCGGCGGCGGCGGCATCGGTGAGGAACTGAAGCTGTCCATCTCGCGAGGCTTCGGCGCCAAGACGCTAGCTCTCGTGCTGCTCCTGTTCACGACGATCTTCATCGTCGACCAGTTCTCCGCCTGGTTGCGTCGCAAGCTGGTCGGCGAACAGGCTTTTGCTGTGGGTTCGTAAATGACGACGACCATGACCGCCGATGAAATCCGGTCGATCGAGGAACGCTTTCCGCAGGTATTCAAGCGGCCATTCCAAAAACGCTTCGGGCCGCTGCTGTTGCTTGGCGGCACCTTTTTCTATCTCCTCTACGCACTGTGGTTCTTCAACCTGCCGCAAGTCATGCGGGAATCGCACTGGGAGCGCCTGCCGCTGTTCCTGACTCAATGGATCAGCTACGATGTGCAGCCGATCTTCCGGCTCGATGAACCGCAGATCACCGCCAAATACCCGCGCTTCTCGGTGCTCGGCCCGAATCCCAGCCCGGACTGGGTCAAGACCAATCCCGATGGTTCGGTAACGATCCTGATCGACGGCACAGCCAAGTCGGTCACCTTCAACAAGACGCAAGCCACAATCATTGCCAATGATGAAACCGTTGCGGTCGGGCTAAGCACCGGCAGGCCGCTGATCTCCGGACCGCTTCCCGGCTGGATCACAGCGCATGAAGATGAGGTCGTGGCCGACATGGGCTTCGCCGGCGAGGTCCGCGTCGCCGCTGACCGCGTCAGGATACGCAAGCGTTTTCTCGGCTGGGCAAACTTCGTCTTCGACACGCGCTCGCCGTTCTTCGGCAAGTCGGCAGGCGAAGTCGCCTTGCTGATCGTCTCCGGACCGGAACTGAAACCGGGCACGTCCAACCTGGCGCTGGCCGGCGACAACATCTGGAACAACGCCCAGTGGCAGCATGGCGATGTCTGGACGAAACTCTTGCAGACCATCGTCATGGCTTTTCTCGGCACCTTGCTTGGCGGCATCGTCGCCTTCCCCCTCGCCTTCTTCGCCGCCCGTAACATCACGCCCAGCCGGCTGGTCAACCAGGTGCTCAAGCGCTTCTTCGACTTCATGCGCTCCATCGACATGCTGATCTGGGCACTGTTCTTCACCCGCGCCTTCGGGCCGGGACCACTGGCGGGCAGTGCAGCCGTTTTCTTCACCGAGATCGGAACGCTCGGCAAAACCTATTCCGAGGCGCTGGAGAACATCGACGACAAGCCGCGCGAAGGCGTCGTCTCGACCGGGGCCAACGGCCTTTTGGTACAGCGCTACGGCGTGTTGCCGGAAGTGGTGCCGGTTTTCATCAGCCAGACGCTCTACCAGTGGGAATCCAACACCCGTGGCGCAACCATCATCGGCGCCGTCGGCGCCGGCGGCATCGGCCTGAAACTATGGGAAGCGATGCGCACCAATTCCAACTGGGCCAACGTCTTCTACATGGTGCTGCTGATCCTGCTCGTGGTCTTCATCTTCGACAACATTTCCAACTTCCTGCGCCGCCGGCTGAGCCAGACCATCCACGACTACAACAGGATCCAGGCAGAGCAGGGGTAGCCTTGTGACGCAGAAGCCCAATCATCGTCTCGCCCGGCGCCAAAGGGTCGACCCCCACTCCGTCGAGCTGCGCTCGACACCTCTCCCCCGATCGACGGGGTAGAGGAAGGGCGCAAGGCAGTCCGAGTCGGCACCCGTCCTCCAAGGCCGAGGCATTCTTCTTCTCCCCGCGCCACCACGCTTTCTTTCTTTCCTCTCCCTCCGGAGGGTCTCCGGAGGGGGGAGAGGTGGCTCGGCGAAGCCGAGACGGAGTGGGGGAACCACCTGGCAACCGCCGCGAACGCAAATCGAATGGACTAGGCATAATCGTCGTCTCGCCTCGCGACTAGGGTCGCCGACGCAGGTCTTCTTCGCGTGACTATCGTCCGATCAGGGAGCCTAAGCCGCTCGTTTCCACCCGTTCCTGATATGCTTGTACCCTTCCCGATAGACCGCTTCCGGCGTTTCGGAAAAATCGCGCCACACCTTGGTTGCTGCCGCCAGGTCCTTCAGCGAACGCCCGAACGCTTCGATCGTCAGCCAGTCGTCGTAGCCGCTCTTGCGGATGGCGGAGAATGTTTCCTTCCACGGAAGGTGGCCGCGCCCCGGCACACCGCGATCGTTCTCCGAAATATGGATATGTACGACATGCCGGCGGTGTTTCGTATAGGCGCCGATCGGGTCGGCCTCCTCGATATTGGCGTGGAAGGTGTCGTACATCGCCTTGATGTGCGGCCGGTCGATGGCGTCGATATGTTCCGACAGGTCCGCCATCGTGTTGAGAAGATAGCATTCGAAGCGGTTCAGCGCCTCGAGCCCAATGGTGACGCTCTTCTTGCCGGCATGGTCGCCGATAGCGCGCTGCGAGGCGACGGAGCGCTTCTTCTCGGCGGCCGTCGGCCCGGAGCCGGAAAAGGCGCCGAGCGTCGAATGCAGCGGGCCGCTTAGCGTATTCGCGCCAAGCGCATCGGCGCAGTCGATCGCCCATTTCATATAATCGACACCGGCCTTGCGCGTTGCCACATCGGCCGAGATCAAATTCATCGCCGGATCGCCCATCGCTGAAACCGCGGTCCGCTCCAGTCCGATGCGGTCGAGCAGATCGCCGAGTTTTTTGTAGTCGTCCGGCGTGCCGGCAAAGATCGGTATCTCGACGCCATCGAAGCCGGTTGCCTTGATATCCCTGAGCAACGGTTCGTGTTTCTTCGACACAGCCGTCGTCCACAAGAACATGCACATGCCGATTTTCATCGACGCCCCCTCCCCTTGGACCCCCCTGATTTTTATTTAGAGTTTCGTCCACGCCCCATTCTTCTTCGACGACTTCACACAGGCCTCGATGAAAGCCATGCCTTCGACACCGTCGTGAATGGTCGGGAAGACGACGTCCTTTGCCGGCTTGCCGCCTTTCTTGCGGGCGGCGCGGATGGCGCGTGCGGCCTCCTGGTAGATGTTGGCGAAACCTTCGAGATAGCCCTCGGGATGGCCTGACGGCACGCGGCTGACCCGGCCGGCCACCGGCAGCGCGCCGGCGCCGTTGCGGGTGAGCAACTGCTTGGGCTGGCCGAACGGCGTGTACCAGAGATAATTCGGGTCGGCTTGCACCCATTCCAGCCCGCCCTTCGAGCCATAGATACGCAGCTTCAGCCCGTTCTCATGGCCCGGCGCCACCTGGCTTGCCCAGATCATACCCTTGGCCGGATGCGTCTTGCCTGCGGGCTTGAAGCGCAGCATGACGTTGATGTTGTCGTCGAGCAGCCGTCCCGGCACGAAGGCATCGAGATCGGCTGAAAGGGAATCCAGCTCCAGCCCGGAAACGAAGCGGGCGAGATTGTAGGCATGCGTGCCGATGTCGCCCAGCGCACCGCCGGCGCCTGCCTGTTTCGGGTCGCCGCGCCACGACGCCTGCTTCTGGCCTGTCGCCGCCAGGTCCTCGGTCAGCCAGTCCTGCGGATATTCGGACTGCACGATGCGAATGTCGCCGAGCACGCCCTTGGCGACCATTTCGCGCGCCTGCCGCACCATCGGATAGGCGGTGTAGTTGTGGGTCAGCACGAACACCTTGCCAGTCTTCTCGACTATCGCCGCGAGCTTCTTGGCTTCGGCCAGCGTCGTCGCCAGCGGCTTGTCGCATATGACGTGGATACCGGCCTCCAGGAAGGCCTTGGCCGCCGGCACATGAACATTGTTGGGCGTGACGATGGCCACCGCCTCGATGCCATCGGGGCGCTTGGCCTCGGCCTTGGCCATTTCGGCATAGGACGCGTAACTGCGATCGGGGTCGAGCCCGAGTTCGGCGGCAGAGGCTTTTGCGCGCGCCGGGTCGGATGACAAAGCGCCGGCGACCAGCACGAAGTCATTATCCAGGCGCGCCGCGATCCGGTGCACCGCGCCGATGAAGGCACCTTGTCCGCCGCCAACCATGCCATAGCGGATCGGGCCGCCTCCCGTTTCCGACTTCGATGCGCCGACCATGTCTTTCTCCCTCGTGTCTGAGATACCCCTCCCCCTCGAGGGGAGGGTGGCCCGAAGGGCCGGGTGGGGTCGGTTCATGCCGAGCTCTACGCCCGGCGACCCCACCCCTATCCGCTACGCGGATCGACCCTCCCCTCAAGGGCAGGGCTATCGCATATGAGTAAAGAGGCTAAGCAGGTTTTGATCGGCCCATCGTGCCTTGAGTCGTTTGTGGCTGAGCG
>NZ_JAMYUW010000064.1:0-24845 GCF_040323315.1 Mesorhizobium sp. M0047
CAAGCACCCGCGCCTGAATACAGCGCCTTGCGAGCCCAGCCCTTTCGAAAGGGAACTGAATTCGTGCCCGGCGGACTGCCGATTCCGTGACCCTTCGATCCAGGCGCCACCCGGCCCTTCGTACTGGAACGGGCGCAGTTCGCTCCTACCGATAAGATAGCAATATACGGAACCACCAGCGTCTAAGAACGAGGCATTCGGTGAGCCGACTCTGATTTTCTACCCATCGTGGGGATCTCGGCAAAGGAGGGGAGAACAGTTCGTGTGTTTCAAGTGGGAAGCGACACTGCACGAAGCTGGTTTCGGCGAGCGCCATCACGGGCTGCGTGGGGAGCGGCGCGGCTTGATGGTCAGCCAATTCCACGGACGTGCGGGGAGACAACATACATGACCGAGCGGGATGATGCGATTTTCCGGGCTGGCACTCCGAGGGCTGCAGAATTCAATGAGGAGCTGTCACGCATTGACAAGTGGCTCACGCCGCGCGTCTTCAACATCGAAATGTCCGGCGGCCACTCCGTCCGCGCCTATGAAGTAGGGCCGCCCGACGTTCCAGCGGTAATTGGCTGCCACGGTACCGTAGGAGTTCCGATACAGTCGGGGGGTGGGGGAATTGGCTATATCGCGCGGTACGTGAGCTTCGCCCCTCTCTTTTGCCGACTCATCGCCTTTGACCGGCCGGGCTATGGGGGATCGAGCCCACAGCCCGGTCGCAAAGTCGGCGACATCGCGCCGATCGTGGAGGCTATTCTCGATCATCTGTCGGTCGATGTCGCAGGAGTATTCGGCACCTCCGGTGGTGGACCGTCCGCACTCGCCACCGCGGCACTCCTGCCCCGGCGCATTTCAAGGGCAGCGTCTTATGGCGGAGTCGGCCCGAGCTTCGGTCCAGGAGGCTTTGATTTCGTGGACGGTTCGGCCCCTCTCTTTCGGGCAGAGATCGAGGCGGCTCGAAAAGGCGAAAAGGCGGCTCGTGAATTTTACAGGAACGTAATCGCCGGCCCCCCCCGAAGCCCGGAAAATGATTATTCTGCGCTTGAGTTTTCCTTGCAGAGCCGGAGCAGTGCGGCGCCGGACCCGGTGAGCGAGAAGATTACGCAACAACTGGCTCTGCCAGTGAACCCCTATCCACAAGAGGACGCCTACGTCGATGATGTGCTTTCGTGGTGCGCGCCGTGGGGTTTCGAATTAGGATCGATAAAGGCGCCAACACGGTTTTTTCACGGCCTCGAAGACGTCGCGGTCTCACCGCGACATCCCAAATGGATGAAATCCCAGATTCCGAATGCCAGCTTGGAACTATACCCCCACATCGGGCATGCCCTCGACAAGCTCATGCCGCATGTTTTGGCATGGCTGACCATGGCGTGACATAACGGCGCGGTCGGGTTGAACAGGCGTCGCATTCAACTCGCCAATAGCAGCGGGGTCGACGCCTGGCTATCTATCTACCGCGACGCCGGGTTGCCGCGCGGCCATGAATCTCCGGAAAACGTCTTGGGAATCTGAACACTCCTCCAGTGCGCGGGTCCAGATGGACGTAGATGTGTTGAGGTGCTCCCCAGTTCACGTTGTCGAGCGAGGGCACCCGAGGCGGTCGAGGCGATGCTGCGGCTCAAGACGTTGGGCCAGGGCGTCATAGGAACCATAGGAGCCGAGATAGATCGGGAAGGGAAAGTACAGGTGACCATAACCATGCTGTCCGTCGAGCGACCGGGCTAGGGCGTTGGTAAAGGGAGCGGCCACGTTCGCAATTGATATTTCGAAGGAACTGTGCCCGAGCAGAGCTTTGTCCTGCATGGGGGGCTGTTGGGCGCCTCCCATAACATCACCGCTCTGCATAGCTCGCTTGAACCGTTGGGTTCCCTAACTCCTTGCGACAAACGACACCCATCCACGGAACGACAATCCCGAAATCATCGGAAAGGCAAAGCAGATGGCCAACACACCCCCTCAGATCCCGTTCACTGCCCCCCCGTTCGCAAAAGCGGAATATGATGGCCGTCACAGAAAGGTTTTTGAAGCGATGGAGCGTGAGCAACTTGACGCGCTTCTCGTTACAGCACACGGGCACCTCTACTACCTCAGCGGGTATCCTGGAACAGGCGGATATTTTGCGCCGTTTCCCCTGATTCTGGTCGCAGGACAAGCCCCCATCTTTGTTGCTCGCAAGTTCGATGTCGAGGCCGTTCGCGCGGAGAGCTGCGTTGGCGAGGTCGTCGAGTATGCCCAAGAGGGAGAGTTTGCAAAAGTCTGCGCCAATGTGCTTCGCAAGCTCGGCCTCCAGGGGAGGCGGATCGGCCTGGAGCTTGGCTGCTGGAATCTCGCTCCAAGGGATGTCTTCGCTCTTAGAGCCGAATTGCCAGACGTAAACATCGTCGATGCAACGCACCTCGTTCCAACAATTGCAGCTGTAAAGAGCGACCTGGAAATTAAATTGATGCGGGAGGCCATGGTCACAACCGAATTGGCTGTCACGACGTTTCAACGGAGCCTGCGGGAAAACGTGACCGAGGAGGAAGTATTCCAGGCCATCGTTGCCGAAGTGCGAGAGGCGGGCGGGGTGCTCGCGCCAGCGTACTCGCTGTTATTCGGGAGTCGACTCCGGCTGCCACATGGTACTGCTCGAAAGCATCCCCTCACGAATAACGATGCCGCGTTTATCGAAATCGGCGGCACAAGGCACGCGTATGCAGCCGCCTTGTGTCGGAGCGCGGTGCTGGGTAGGAATTCGTCGGCTGAATCACTTCACAAGTTTGCGGAAGAGGCGCTGGGGGCTGCAATTGGGGCGCTCAAGCCGGGCGTGACGACAGGGGAGGTCGATGCCGCCGCGCGCTCGGTACTTGCCCGTGCGGGTCGACAGGACGCCTTTCGCCATCGGACCGGCTATCAAATGGGTATCAATTGGTCAGAGCGCGGTAACCTGAGCTTGGAGCCTGACGCATCGCAGGTCATCGAAACGGGGATGACCTTTCACATGCCGATTATTCTGTTTGATGAACAGGGGTACCAGATTGGGTGTAGCGATACTGTGATCGTCAACGAACGCGGCGCCGAAAGCTTGGGCAAGTCCTCGAGTGTCCTTTATAGAGCATGAGCTCCGTGGGCGACGGGAGAGGGACAACGACAGATCCGGTGGAGATCAACAATCTTATTCAACCTGCCTATCTCTATCGTCGGCAACCCGCCTTGTTGGCGGGGGTATTTTTAGACCGTAATTATGGCTGCGTTCGCCTTCTGGGGAGCATCTGCGAGCCCAGGTTCCACACCACATGAGATCAATCCGACCCGCGAACGGATTGATGCGCAGCTTAGGGAGTCGCAATGCTTCTAAATTGTCCCGCGCAGCTGGTCCCATTGCTGTTTTCCGAATCCTATCGGGAAGCTAGGGGAAAATTCGTGGCGGCGTCACCCGCCACAAGGGCGTACGGACACAGGGCGCTAGGCCCCACGGGCGAAAACCTCTTCACAGATGTTGCCTATCTAGGTCCCTCCGCGGCCGATAACCTTCTGGTGCTGATATCTGCGACACATGGCGTCGAGGGATATTGTGGATCGGCATGTCAACTTCAATTTATGAGCGAGTGGACATCCGCACATCTGCCACCTTCAACCGCAGTACTTTGCATTCACGCCCTAAATCCTTACGGATTTGCTTGGGACCGCAGAGTGACAGTGGAGGGTTGCGATTTGAATAGAAATTTCGTTGATTTTGACCAACCATTACCACAAAATCCGGGCTACGAAGTGCTAGCCGACTGTCTTGTGCCACCGGAGTTCATGGATGAGGCGTTCACTGTCGCGGATGCGCAACTCGCCGCATATCGAGTGAGGCGCGGATATCACGAATATATTGCGGCGGTTTCCAGCGGTCAGTATACGAGGCCAGATGGCTTGTTTTTTGGCGGCCGAGGAGCCGTTGAAGCGCGTCGTATCCTGGAGTCCATCGCATCAGATTACGAAATCGAGCGGCGAAATAATGTAATTATTATAGACTACCATACCGGGTTGGGGCCGTATGGGTATGGTGAGTTGCAGTGCGAACATCCGTCTGGCCTTGGTGGCTATGAACGCGCGGCGAAGATCTTTGGTCCTTCCGTAACTTGTTCCGATTTAGGAACATCGTCTTCGGTCCTCATACTGGGTACCCAGGATTCATATTGGGAGCGAATCCTGGGCGATCGACATACCTATGTGGCGCTGGAATTCGGGACCTATGATGTCAACCAAGGGCTCAAAGTGCTGCGGCAAGATCATTGCCTGTTTAGGTGTCGTCCCGAGGAGGCGGATATGGACCTTGGCCGTCAGATACGAACTTCCGCGAAATTGCACTACTATCCTCAAGGGCACGATTGGAAGGAGATGGTCCTTGGGCGGTCCAGCTTGGTGAACCGACAGGCCATCGCGGCGTTGGGTCTGGCTGAGGATTGACTGTAGAGTTTTGGCGTTAGCTCCGTATTGCCGACTCTCTGGGGTGACGCGGCTTTGGTGCACGGATTGTTCAGTGGGGTGGTTGGCGTCAAAGCCCTTGTCGGCAACGGTGGCGCTGGTTTTGAACCCGTCGATGAGGTCGTGCGCACAGGTGGTGTCGTTGCGCTGGCCGGGCGTTGCGATCAGGCGGACCGGGTTGCCTAGCGCATCGCCCGCGGCGTGTATCTTGGTGCTCATCCGCCGTGAGACCGGCGCTGGGCATCCGCCCCCTTTTAGGGGTCAGAACAAGAGCTGCTCGAAATCATACGCCGCCGTTATCAACCAAAGACAGCAATATCCTTGCAATATATGGCCTTCCATGCGATTCTTCGGGCATGATCGGAAGGAGATGAGAATGCCTGAAACGGTGCTGGCAGCGCTTTCCAATATTCGGACCACTGAAGAGATGGTCGTGGCGTTCCGTGATGAGGAGCATTGTCGCCGGCTGCTGGAAAGCATGGTGTGGCCGGATGGGAGAATTTGCCCCGCCTGTGGTTACAAACGCTCGATCGCGATAGCCGGCCGCGATACCGGCAAGCGGCGCGCCCGACCGGGTCTTTACCAATGCTCCAGCGGCGATTGCCGGTTCCAGTTCACGGTGACGACGCACACGCCTCTGCACTCCACGAAGCTTCCCTTGCGTGTTTGGCTGAAGGCCATGTGGCTGTTACTGCAATCCGACAAGGGCTTGTCGTCGGTGCGCCTGGCCGAGGCGCTCGGGGTGAGCCAGCCAACGGCATGGCGGATGGGACATGCACTGCGTCTCATGGTGGCGCAGGAGAACATGCTCGCTGGCACGGTGGAGATCGACCATTTCCATCTCGGTGGAAGGCCCAGAAAGAATCCCGACAACCTGCCTCCAGGTCGCGGCCGGAAAGGCGAGGCGAATACGGACAAAACGCCAGTCATGGTAATGGTGCAGCGGCCGACCGATGACACACCTGGCACTCTGGCTGGTGACGCGCGTGCCGCGGTCGTGACCGGCCTCTCGGCGCGAGCAAGCGAACGCGTCATTGAAGCGCAGATCGAATCGGGAACTCATTTGATGAGTGACGAGTGGAAAGCATTCATGGCCATTGGTGAGAGCTTTGCCAAGCACGAGACCGTGAAGCACTCCGGCGGTGAATACGTTCGCGACACCGTCCACGTCAATTCGGTGGAGGGTTTCAACTCCCGCGTCCGCCGTACCATCGCCGGCGTCTTTCATCATATCAGCCCGCAGCATGCCGACCTCTATTTCCATGAAATAGGCTTTCGCTGGTGCCAGCGCATGGTCACGGGGAATGCCGTTCGGAAAACTCGGCACGGCCGGGAAATCATGCGGACTCTCTGGTCACGCGTGCCGCCTGCACTGCAACTGCCAAACGTTTTCCGCGCCGCGACGGGTCGTCAGATGCGCCGAAGCCCGGATGGCGGCATTATCATCAAATCAGCTGTGGCTGTCTTTGGTTGATAAAGGCCGCGTATGATTTCGAGCAGTTCTTGTTCTGACCCCTTGTTCGGGTAGATCACCCAACCGTCCATTTCGCGCTCCGCGTTGGTGAAAACCCAAGCAGCTGTGCCGTGTTGACAGATTTCACTCGAAATGCCACTTTTGTCTAGTGTTATAACACTGGAGCTTTTCAGCAAAGTCGCCGGCGTTTAGCCGATTTGTGACGAGCCCATCGCAACAAGCGGCCAAGGGCCGTTGAAAGCAGATGCGGTGGTGTTCCGGAGAGGGGCCGCAGGTGTCTTAGCGGCCTGCCTCCTGAGGTTGATGGACTCGGGTTCGGGTGAATGAACAGGCCTTTAACGATTGATGATGTGAAAGCGCTGGCTCGCAGCAGAGTCCCGAAGCTGTTTTTCGACTATGTCGACAGTGGTGCTTATACGGAAGGGACGTATCGCGCCAACGAGGCGGATTTCGCAGCAATACACTTTCGCCAAAGGGTCATGCGAGACATCTCGGCACGCTCCCAAGCCTCTATTATGATGGGCGCGCCAGTGACGATGCCGGTGGCCATTGCCCCAACGGGATCTTGTGGGATGCACTGGCCCGACGGCGAGATGCGGGTCGCTGAGGCGGCCGAAGCATTTGGGATACCCTTCACACTGTCCACGATGAGCATCTGCTCAATAGAGGATGTGGCGTCTGTGCGAACCAAGCCATTCTGGTTCCAACTTTACGTTATGACCGACCGAGACTTTGTTCAATCTCTCATCGACCGGGCCAAGGCTGCAAAATGCTCGGCGCTGGTGCTGACTGTGGACCTGCAGATCGTCGGCCAGCGCCATAAGGACATTCGGAACGATCTTAGTTCGCCGCCTAAGCTGACGCTTAAGCATTTGGTTCAAATGGCGGCGCGGCCCGGATGGTGTATGCGCATGGCCGGCACCCCACGCCACACGTTTCGTAACGTATACGGACATGCCAAGGGTGTGAACGATTTGGCCACCCTGAACGCTTGGGTGAACGAGCAGTTCGACGAGCGCCTTCAGTGGTCGGATGTGGAATGGATCAAAGAGCGTTGGGGCGGGCCGCTTATAGTCAAGGGTATTTTGGATTCAGACGATGCGAAGGCGGCCGTGGATCATGGCGCAGATGCGGTGATTGTGTCCAATCACGGCGGCCGCCAGTTGGACGGGGCCAGATCGTCTATTTCCATGCTTCCGCGGATCGTCGATGCCGTGGGACCGCATGTCGAGGTTCATCTTGATGGTGGCATACGCTCTGGCCAGGATGTCCTGCGTGCGTTGGCGCTTGGCGCCAGGGGGGTCTACATCGGAAGGCCGTATCTGTACGGGCTGGGATGGGCAGGGCGCGCGGGCGTCATGTCTGTTCTCGATATCATTAAGAGAGAGATGGATATCACTATGGGTTTGTGTGGCATCACTCAGTGCGACCAGATTGATCAAAGTATACTGGAAAGCTGCAATTAGCGTTAGGAGCGAATAAGAATGGGTAAAGTTCTTCTCTCTGTCGGAGATATTGAGGCTGATGACTGGCTCAGGGGATTATCTCTAGAGCACGATGTCGTGATGAATGTCGACCAACAGTCGGCACAAGAAATAAAATATGCGGTAGTTTGGAAGCCAGAGCACGGAACGCTCGCAAAACTGCCTAACTTGGAGGTTATATTTTCGGTTGGTGCGGGAGTTGACCATATTCTGTCGGACCCGCAACTGCCCGACGTGCCGATTGTAAAGGTTGTGTCCGAAAATCTGACTCAGCATGTGACGGAGTATGTTGTATGGCGCGTCCTGGACCACCATCGACAAGGTGCGTTGTATCGGGAACAGCAACGAGCCGGACTCTGGTCCGAGAAGCCTCAGCGGCCAGCACAAGAAGTCTCGGTCGGCATTATGGGTCTTGGACAATTGGGGCGCTCTGCGGGCTTGGCCCTGAAACATCTCGGGTTCAGGATTAACGGCTGGTCGCGGACTTCGCAGCAGGTGGATGGCATTACGAGCTACCACGGTGATGCCGACCTAACGCCATTCCTGAACGATACCGACATTTTGGTGATCCTCCTGCCGCTTACACCGGAAACGGAAGGTATCATCAACTACGAATTGCTTAGTCGGTTACGGAGGTTGCCTGCCTACCCTGGCCCCGTCTTGATCAATGCGGGACGGGGGAAGCTGCAGCGCGAGCCGGATATCCTGAAGGCGCTGACTGATGGGACGATTCAGCAAGCTACGCTCGATGTTTTTGAGGAAGAGCCGCTACCCGCGCGCAGTCCGCTTTGGGGATTGCCCAATCTCGTCGTGACGCCTCACGCCGCCGGCATGTCAGATCCCAACCATTTGGTACCCGCGATGCTTCGGCAAATGGCCGCTTATGAGCGAAGCGGAGATCTCGGTCCCGTCATCGACAGAACCCTCGGCTACTAGACTTAGTTTCCGTCCACAAAGGTCAAACTGTTGATGTTATTGCCTAAATCGTGGCTTTGCGCAGGCAAGGCCGGCGGTTTCAGGTACACTTTGGTTTCATGCCACTGATTCCAAAGCACAATCTGCAACCGCCGGAGCCGACAATGCGCCAAGAACGCACCGTCCAAGCCAGTATATTCGATCTTTTTGCCACGCACGAGATCGGCCACGAACTGAAGGCGATGTCGCAGTGGCTGGACGAGCACCACGATCTGCTTGGTCTGGTGGTGCGAGATCTGGGTCGACGTGGCGTCAAGGCCACCGGACGGCAAGGCCTACCTGCCGAAGCGGTCTTACGTTGCGCGCTTCTCAAGCAATACCGGCAGTTGACCTATCAGGAGCTGGCCTTCCATCTTGAGGATTCAGCGTCATTTCGAGCCTTTGCGCGGCTGCCGTGGTCCTGGAGCCCGCAGAAGTCGGTGCTGCAAAAGACGATCAGCGCGATCCGGCCCGAGACCTGGGAGCAGATCAATCGGGTGCTGCTGTCGAATGCCCGACAGGCAAAACTGGAAGATGGCGGTGTCGTGCGGCTGGACAGCACTGTGACCTCAGCACTCATGCACGAGCCGAGCGACAGCAGTCTGTTGTGGGACGCCGTCCGGGTCATGGTGCGCCTATTGAAGCAGGCTGATGCCTTGGCCGGCGGCGCCGGCTTGGAATGGCACGATCACTGCCGCGCGGCCAAGAAGCGCGCCCGCAAGATCCAGTTCACACGCGGTCGACCCAATCGTGTTCTGCTCTACCACGAACTGATCGGGATCACCCACGCCACCTTGGCCTATCTGCGGCAGGCGACAGCGCAATTGGCCGTGGCGGTCAACCCACTCGTCGAACTCTGGCAGGCCCAGGTCTGTCACTATCGGCCGCTGATCGAACGCATCATCACACAGAGTGAGCGGCGGGTGTTGGCCGGCGAGTTGGTGCCGGCCAGCGACAAGCTGGTCAGCCTGTTCGAGCCCCATGCCGATATCATCGTCAAAGGCAGCCGCGACACCGAATACGGCCACAAGCTCAACCTGACCACCGGCAGGAGCGGCATGATCCTCGATCTGGTGATCGAGGCGGGCAATCCGCGCGACAGCGATCGATTGCTGCCGATGCTGGAACGCCACATCGCCTTCTATGGTCACGCGCCGCGGCAGGCGGCGGCCGACGGCGGCTTTGCCAGTCGCGACAATCTGGTTACAGCGAAGACCTTGGGCGTCCGCGACATGGCATTCCACAAGAAAGCCGGCCTCAGGATCGAGGACATGGTGCGAAGCAATTGGGTCTATCGCAAGCTGCGCAACTTCCGTGCCGGCATCGAGGCCGACATCTCATGCCTCAAGCGCGCTTACGGCTTGGCGCGTTGCACCTGGCGCGGCCTTGATCACTTCAAGAGCTACGTCTGGTCCTCGGTCGTGGCTTACAATCTCGTCGTCTTCACGCGCCTCAAGCCGACCTGATGCCGGCCGCTATTGGAATTGCGTCGCACCGGCCAGAGCCGGCCGCGCAGCGCTTTTCTGCTCGATAGCCAGCCCTTGATCCTGTCCATGACGCTCAAAGGCGTTCCAGTTAAGGACAAGTGATTGTAAACAAACCAGAATACGTGCGTTTATGGACGGAAACTAGACTAGTCGTCAAGCCGCATGCCCACACCTGACCGCCAAGCGCAACGCCTGAGCCACAGCCTTATGGCCGGTCGATTGACCAACCCTCGCATTCTTTCAGCCACCTTGTTTGCGGTGCTCAACAACCGAAAGACACCAGCGTTGACACTGACAAACAAAAATGCAAAACTTTGTATAGTGTTATAACACTAGACCATTTTGCTAGCCAGTTTCAAAATGGCTATCGGGCCACGTTCAAGCCAGTAGGATCTCGCATGCAAGTACCTTCGAAAGCAGATGTGGTGATTGTCGGGGGAGGGATCGCGGGCTGCTCCGTGGCCTACCACCTCAGCAAAATCGGGATCACCGACGTCGTACTGTGCGAGAGGAAGCAACTCACATCCGGTACAACCTGGCACGCGGCGGGCTTGGTGACACAGCTGCGGTCGACGCGCCGCATGACCGAATTTGCGCGGTACACCGGAGAGCTGTTCGGCCGTATTGAGAGTGAGACGGGGCAGGCAACAGGATTTCGTCGGAACGGCGCATTGCGTGTCGCCACGACGGCGGCGCGGTATGAAGAGCTTGCCCGCGGTGCGTCGATGGGGCGGAATTTCGGTCTGCCGGTCGAGGCGGTCACGCCAGGTGAAATCGCCGAACGCTGGCCTGACATCAATCAGCAGGGGATCGTGGGCGGTTTTTGGTTCCCGCAGGATGGTCAGGTCAATCCCGCGGATGTGACCATGGCCTATGCGAAGGGCGCCCGTATGGCCGGGGCGAAGCTCTTCGAAAATTTGCCCGTGACGCAGATACTGGTTGAAAACGGCAAAGCGTCTGGCGTCCTGACAGCGCAGGGGAAAATCGACGCTCGGGTGGTCGTGATATGCGGTGGGATGTGGTCGCGTGACCTTGCCGCGTCCATCGGGGTGACAATCCCCCTCCATGCCGCAGAGCATTTTTATGTTGTGACGGAAGCAATACCCACTCTCCCCAAAAACCTCCCCTTGCTGTTCCTGACCGACGAGTGGACCTACTACAAGGAAGACGCCGGCAAGCTGTTGGTGGGGTTCTTCGAGCCGGCCGCGAAGCCGTGGGGCCAGAAAGGGATCTCGGACAGCTTCTGCTTCGACGCTCTGCCGCAGGATCTCGATCATATTGCGCCGCACCTTGAAGCCGCAGCTCATCGCGTTCCCCTGCTTGAAAAAACGGGTGTACAGCTCTTCTTCAATGGCCCGGAAAGCTTCACGCCGGATAATCGATATCTGCTGGGTGAGACGCCCGAGGTTCCAGGGCTATTTTGCGCGACCGGATTTAACTCACTGGGGATCTTGTCGTCCGGCGGCGCCGGCAAGGCTCTGGCGGCTTGGATTCGTGATGGTCGCCCTCCTGTCGAGCTGAACGATGTCGATGTGCGGCGAACCCATAGCTTCCAGCGCAACCGTCGGTACCTGGAAGATCGTACGGTGGAATCCCTCGGCCTTAACTTCGACATGCATTGGCCGAGCAGGCAGTTTGCCACGGCTCGGGGCGTTCGCAGGTCACCCATACACGACCGTCTGATTGCCGCAGGGGCGTGGATGGCAGAACAGTCGGGATGGGAGCGGCCGGGGTTTTTCAACGAAACGGGTCACGAAAACCCGCTGGAGTACTCATATCATCGGCCAAGCTGGTTCGAAAACGTTGCAGCAGAGTGCCGGAACACGGCTGAGAACGTCACGCTCTTCGACCATTCGTGTTTTTCAAAGTTTCGTGTCGAAGGACCGGATGCCGTTCGTGTCCTCAACCTGGTTTCGGCAAACGAGTGCGACGTCGAGGTCGGTAGGGTCGTCTATACACAGTGGCTCAACGAGGCGGGCGGTATCGAGGCGGATCTCACGATCACGCGCTTGGGCAAGGAGCTGTTCTGGATCATAACCGGAACCCCGACGCAGCGTCGTGACATCACCTGGTTGAAGAGACACGTGCCTGCGGATGCTCGTGTTTCCATCACCGATGTTACCTCCGGCGTTGCAATGTTCACGCTGATGGGTCCGAAGGTAAGAGATTTGCTGGCGCAGATTTCGCCTGACGATTTCTCAAACAACGGCTTTCCGTTTGGCACCAGCCGGGAAATCGATCTCGGATACGCACGCGTTCGTGCCAGCCGCCTCACGTTCGTGGGTGAGCTGGGTTTCGAGCTCTATATGGAGACGGAGTTTGCGACCCATGTCTATGACACGATCGCCAGCGCTGGTGGTGCTTACGGGCTGACGCATGGCGGCTTCTTCGCACTGAATTCGCTGCGAATGGAAAAGGGGTACCGCCACTGGGGACACGACGTGGGCGAAGAAGATACCCCGTATGAAGGTGGCCTGGGCTTTGCCGTGTCGATTAAGAAGCCGGGAGGCTTCATTGGCCAGGAAGCGCTTCTAAGACAGAAAGAGAAAGGCCCGATCGCTCGCCGGCTGGTGCACATCAAGCTTCCCGGCGGCGAATCCACTCCGATGCTTCACCACGACGAGCCGATCCTGCTCAATGGCGAAATTGTTGGTTCGGTCACATCAGGTGCCTATGGGCATCGCGTCGGATCTTCGCTCGGCCTCGGCTATGTCACCAATCCTGGCGGAGTGACCAACGACTTTCTCGCTGCGGGCAAGTGGGAGGTTGAGGTCGCTATGAAGCGATATCCTGCGGAGCTTCAGCTCTCCGCTTGGTATGACCCAAGGAATGAGCGGATCAGAAGCTGATTGAAGACGCTGCCAGCTTGCGGCTCGCGGGCAGCGCTCTGTTGTCATGAGTTCAAGATTAACAACAAGGGGAAATGCTTATGTCTGACAATGAAAAAGCCCTTCTAGCACAGCTCGCCACCCTTACTCTTGACCGGCGTGCCTTCATGGTACGCGCGTCGGCGCTTGGACTGGGTGGTATCGCAGCGAATAGTCTCTTTGCTCAACGCGCAAGAGCTGCGACCCCCAACAAAGGCGGCGCGCTCAAGATTGGCCTCACGGGGGGAGGGGCTACGGATACCCTCGACCCAGCACTGGCTGGCAGCCAGGTTCCGTTTCATCTCTGTCACATGTTCGGCGAGCCGTTGGTGGAGGTGTCGCCCAAGGGGGACTCGATCGAGCCCCGTCTTGCGACTGAATACTCCAGCAACAGCGATGCTACCGTGTGGACCTTCAAGATCCGTAAAGGGGTCAAATTCCACGATGGCTCCGCTCTGCAGGCAGACGACGTTGCCGCCACGTTGAAGCGTCATATCGACAAAAACTCCAAGTCAGTCGCTTATGGCATCATGCGCGGCATCACGAATGTCGAGGCGAAGGGCGATGAGGTCGCCGTGACAGTCGGCAGCCCTACGGCGGATTTCCCCTACCTCATGACCTCCTACAACCTGGTGATCCAGCCGAAGGGAGGCGTCAGCGCTCCTGCGGCGGGAATTGGCACTTCGGCCTATAAGCTTGTCAAGGCAGAACCGGGCGTCCGATATCAGTTCGCCAAATTTGACGATTATTGGGACGATAGCCGCGGCCATTTTGACACCGTTGAGCTGGTTGTTATTAACGATGCAACGGCTAGGAGTTCCGCACTGCGATCCGGGCAAATCCACATGATGAGTGGTGTCCCGCCTAAAGTGGCGAAGTTGCTGGCGTCCACGAACATTAACGTGAAGAACGTTTCGGGCCGTGGCCACTATGCCTTCTCGATGATGTGCGACAAGGCACCGTTCGATAACAATGATTTGAGACTGGCCCTGAAGTACGCGATAAATCGCAAAGAAATCCTGGAAAAGGTGATATTCGGCTATGGCTCAATCGGCAACGATACGCCGATCAATTCTACATATCCCTTATACGATACTGCAATTCCCCAGCGGGAGTTCGACACCGACAAGGCCAAGTTCCACTACAAAAAGTCCGGCCACGATGGCTCGCCCATCATCTTGGCTGGAGCGGATGTTGCCTTCCCAGGCGCCATGGACGCTGAGGCCCTGTTCCAGCAGACGGCACAGGCCGCCGGCATCCCCCTGCAGATCCACCGCGAGCCAAATGATGGTTATTGGTCTGATGTCTGGCTCAAGAAACCGTTCGTAGCGACATATTGGAATGGGCGAGCTGTCCAGGACCAGATGTATTCAACCGCCTATATTGTGGGATCGGACTATAACGAAACCCATTTCAACAATCCAAAGTTCGACGGAATTATCAAGGCTGCAAGGGGAGAGGTGGACCAGACCAAGCGCAAAGCGCTCTACTCTGAAGCTTTTTATCTGGTGCGCGACGAAGGTGGGGCTATCGTACCAATCTTCAATGACTTCGTTGACGGAATTGCAAAAAACATCGGGGGTTGGGCAGGCGATGTAAACCAGGAACTTATGAATGGCTACGCCGCGCATAAGTGCTGGTTTGTTGATTGATAGGTGACGGCTCGGGGGTGGGATGATTCCCCCCCCCCCGGAATCCGCATCTCCCTTAATCTGCTTCCTGGGATCAGCTCTTACGGCTGCTCTATAGCTGTGCGTGCATGGCAACGGAACATCAAGCAGCAACGGGAGTAGGCGAGTTCTCGTTCTCGCTTTCGCCACCCCATCTCTAGCCTTAAGACATGACAGGCCTCCTATGTCGTCGCCAATCCTGAAACTCGTTGCACAGCGCATTGTGCTGGGCATCTTGCTGCTGCTTGCGGTTTCTGTGCTGATCTTTGTCGGGACGCAAATCCTGCCGGGCGACGTGGCGCAATCGATCCTCGGTCAGTCTGCAACGCCGGAAGCGCTGAAAAATTTGCGCGCGGCGATGGGCCTGAACGATCCGGCTTATATTCGCTATATCAGGTGGCTGGGCAGCGTCTTGGCGGGCGATCTAGGCACAGCACTGTCCAGCGGACAGGACATAGGCTCCTCGATTTGGCCTCGGCTAAAAAACACCCTGTTCTTGGGTGGGTGCGCCGCCACCGTGGCTGTACCGCTGGCAATCCTGCTTGGCCTGCTCGCTGTGCGCTATCGCAACGGCGGGGTCGACAAGGCGATCTCCGGCCTGGCGCTCGCCTCAACTTCATTTCCCGAGTTTTTCATCAGCTACGTCTTGGTGTTCCTGTTCGCCGTGCCGCACCTCGACTGGTTCGTCTTGCAGGAACCGCTTTTCCCGGCGATCTCGACCGTCGATGACTCGACATCCTTCCTCGAGAGACTGCAGGCCGTAGTTCTGCCTGCCACCGCGCTCACGCTGGTGGTGCTGGCGCACATGATGCGTATGACGCGGGCGGCGATCCTCAACGTGATGCAGTCGGCCTATATCGAGACCGCCGAGCTGAAGGGGTTGAAGCCCTTCAACATCATCCGCAAGCACGCCTTTCCGAATGCCATCGCGCCGGTCGTGAACGTTGTCATGCTTAACCTCGCCTACCTGATCGTTGGCGTCGTCGTGGTGGAGGTGATCTTCGTCTATCCGGGCATGGGACAATATCTGGTGGACCATGTCGCCAAGCGTGATGTTCCGGTTGTGCAGGCGGTCGGCCTGATCTTCGCCGCGGTCTACATCACGCTCAATATCATCGCGGACATTGTCGCCATTGTCGCCAATCCGCGGCTCAGGCATCCGAAGTAAGGGGGGCGCGAGATGGACTGGAAGCACATCCCTCTCTCGGCGTGGGTCGGCCTCATCCTGACCGTGTTGTTTATGATCTGCGCGGTCTTCGCGCCGATGATCGCGCCATTCGGCAATGGCGAGATCGTCGGCGGTGTGTGGGATCCGGGGTCGGCGGATCATTTGCTGGGCACCGACAATCTTGGCCGCGACCTGCTCGCGCGCATGATCTTCGGCGCCCGCATCACCATCCTGATCGCGGGGCTCGCCACCGCGCTGTCTTTCTCGCTCGGCGCCATTCTTGGTTTTTCGGCAGCTGTCATCGGCGGCTGGTTCGACACAGTGATGTCCCGTTTCGTCGATCTTCTGATGGCGATACCAACACTCATATTCGGCCTCGTCGTACTGTCAGTGCTGCCGTCGACTGCCGTCACGCTGATCCTGGTCATGGGCTTGTTGGACTCGACCCGCGTCTATCGTCTGTCGCGTGCGGTGGCCGCCGACATCAATGTCATGGACTTCGTCGAGGCAGCCAAACTGCGCGGCGAAGGCAAAGCTTGGATCATCTTCCGCGAGATTCTGCCCAACGCGATGTCGCCGCTGATCTCGGAACTCGGATTGCGATTTATCTACGCTGTGCTGTTCTTGTCGGCGCTGTCCTTTCTCGGACTTGGTGTCCAGCCGCCAGATGCGGACTGGGGCGGCATGGTCAAGGAAAACAAGGACGGCATCGTGTTCGGCATTCCGGCCGCGCTGATTCCGGCGGCGGCGATCGCAGTCCTCGCGATCTCGGTCAATCTCGTTGCCGACTGGGTGTTGAACCGCACGGCAAGCTTCAAGGGAGGACGCGGCTAATGGCGAAAACATCCAAGCATGCCGCCGGCCCGCTACTCGACATCCGCAACTTGCGGATCGAGGCGACGGTCTATCCACCGGGCGAGCCGCCCAAGACCATCACGCTGGTGGATGATGTCACCCTGACCCTGCTTAAGGGAAAGGTGCTGGGCCTGATCGGCGAATCCGGCGCCGGCAAATCGACCATAGGCCTTTCCTCCATGGCCTTCGGCCGTGGCGGGGTACGGATCACTGGCGGCGAGGTGATCCTCAACGGCCGCGACATACTCAAAGCTGGCCCTAGAGGCGTGCGGGCGTTGCGCGGACGGGAAGTCTGCTATGTTGCGCAATCGGCGGCCGCCGCCTTCAACCCTGCGCACAAGCTGATGGACCAGGTGGTCGAGGCTACCGTGCTGCATGGGGTGGCCACGAAGATCGAGGCCGAGAAGCGCGCGATAGCCCTGTTCAAGAAGCTCAGCCTGCCTAATCCGGAAACGATCGGCGAACGCTACCCGCATCAGGTCTCCGGAGGTCAGTTGCAACGTGTCATGACCGCCATGGCGCTTTGTTCCGAACCCGACCTCATCGTCTTTGACGAGCCGACCACGGCGCTCGACGTGACGACACAGATCGACGTACTGGCGGCGATCAAGGACGCGATCCGCGATACCCATGTGGCGGCGCTCTACATCACCCACGACCTCGCGGTGGTGGCGCAGGTGTCGGATGAGATCATGGTCCTGCGCCACGGCCGGTTGGTAGAATGGGGTGGCACGCGCCAGATCATTGAGGAGCCACGTAAAGAATACACGAGCGCGCTGGTTTCCGTGCACGAGATCGAACATCAGGAGCAGCAGCCCGGCACGAAACCGTTGCTGTCGGCCAAGAACGTGACAGCCGCATATGGCGGTGGCGCGGTCAAGGTTTTGAAGGAAGTCTTCCTGGACATCTTCCCTGGCCAGACGCTGGCCGTAGTCGGCGAGTCGGGCTCTGGTAAGTCGACGCTGGCCCGCGCCATCACCGGGCTTCTGCCGCCGGAACAGGGCAGCATCACTTTTGACGGGCGGTCATTGGCTAACAGGCTGGCGGACCGGTCGAAAGCTGATTTGCAGCAGCTTCAGATGATCTACCAAATGGCGGACGTGGCGATGAATCCGCGCCAGACCGTTGGAAACATCATCGGCCGCCCGCTCGAATTTTACTTCGGCCTGCATGGCCGTGAGCGCGACAAGCGCGTTGCCGAACTGCTCGACAAGATCGAGATGGGCAAGGGCTTTGCAGACCGCTACCCGGCCGAGCTCTCGGGCGGCCAGAAACAGCGCGTGTGCATCGCGCGTTCGCTCGCGGCTGAGCCAAGGCTGATCATCTGCGACGAAGTCACCTCCGCGCTCGACCCGCTGGTGGCGAACGGCATTTTGAAGGTGCTGCTCGAGCTGCAGCAGGCGGAGAACGTCGCCTATCTTCTCATTACGCATGACTTGGCGACAGTGAAGTCGATCGCCGATTCGATCGCGGTGATGTATCGCGGCGAAGTGGTGCGCTATGGCTCCAAGAGCAAGGTGCTGACGCCTCCCTTCGACGCCTATACCGACCTATTGCTGTCCTCGGTGCCCGAGATGGAAATCGGCTGGCTGGAGAAAGCGATTGGTCCGGCTCGTCAGTCGAGATCTGTTTTGAATTGACGCTTGGCTAGAGACTAAGCCTGATCCCGTTTGTCCGACTTTAGGCCTGCGGCGATGTCGGACGGGCCAGAACGTCATTTCTCATTGCCAGTCGTGCAGCGTCGGCGTCTCGAGCCTCAATGGCCCTAAACACATCATAATGCAGACCGACGGCTCGCTCAAGGTAGGGCTGATCGGGCATTTCCGATTTCATCACTGGTCCTGTCAATAGCCAAAGCGGCTCGAGGATCGAACTCGCAAACGATATGAGGCTGCATTTCGCTATGCGAAGATGAAAGCTATAGTTGGCCTCCAAAAAGAGCTCCATGCTCTTCCTCTCCGCGGCTGTCTGGGTCGCTTCGCACTGCGCCTCCAGAAACTTCAAATCGTCCCGAGACCTGTGAAGCGCCGCTTGCGAGGCCGTTTCGCTTTCAAGGATCGATCTCACGTTGGCGATGTCATCCCGTTCTTTCCGGGTTAGGATTGGCACGATCATCGTTCGGGCAGCGTTCGACCGTAGCACCCCAACACTTTCAAGGCGTTGCAATGCATCACGGACAGGCATCAGACTGGTGCCCAGCGAATCCGCTAGTGACCGTAGCGGCAATCGCTGCCCTGGAGCAAAACGACCCAGTATGATCATTGTTTTCAACCGGACGAGAATTTGCTCATGGAGCGCCGCGCGCTCGAGGGGCTCAAAGTCACCCAGCCCACTGTCTTCCATAAGGGTCATTTCTCGCGGGCTCCTAATATGCAGGGTCTCCAAGCTACCTGAAACCTTATCACATTAAAAAAGGTGCACCGATAGCTTGTGCATTTGCCTCTGTCTTGAGATCGCAGCGCGTGCCTGGGAACATTTAGGCGGTTGCCGAATGGACCATTGACACGGCTTTCTAATGTCGTTTAGTGTTATAACACAATACAAAACTGGGCAAGGGATCTTCTCCCATCTCCCCTGCCAGACGCCGAGGGACCCAAGGGTGCTGTTTTGAATATCCAGGCGAAAACTCAACTCGCGTTCACGGAGCCCTACGCCTTTGTTGGCGGCAAGTGGATTTCGGCCGTCGACGGGAACACAATCGATGTTACCAACCCAGCAACGGGTGAAACCGTTGGAACTGTTCCTGCGCTTGGCTTTGATGAAACCAACCAGGCGATCGAGGCCGCCAAGAGTGCGCTTTCCCATTGGGGCAAGCTTGCAGCGAGCGAACGCGCGGCCGTTCTGAAGAAATGGCACGCCCTGATTCTGGAACACCAGGAGTTGCTGGCGGAAATCCTCACCAGCGAACAAGGCAAGCCCCATAGTGAAGCTCTTTCAGAGATTTCCTACGGCGCAAAGTTTGTCGAATGGTTTGCCGAAGAAGGCAAGCGCACCTATGGGGACATCATTCCGGCGCCGAGAGCAGGGCAGAAGATTCTTGTCCAGAAGCAGCCGGTTGGGGTCTGCGCCCTTATAATCCCGTGGAACTTTCCGTCCGCACTTTTCCATCGGAAGGCGGCCGCAGCTTTGGCGGCCGGCTGTACGGTGGTGGTCAAGCCGTCGGAATTGACGCCGTTTTCTGCCCTGGCGCTGGCCCGCCTGGCTCAGCAGGCCGGCCTGCCGGACGGTGTCCTGAACGTTGTAACCGGCATGCCCGGCGAAATTGGTCGGGCGCTGATGGCCAGTCCGACAGTTCGTAAGCTCAGTTTCACCGGTTCAACGCGCGTCGGCAAGCTTTTGATGGAACAGGCTGCCAAGACCGTGAAACGCGTTTCGCTGGAGCTGGGCGGCAACGCTCCGATGATCGTGTTTGACGACGCTGACATCGACGTCGCGGTCCGCGCGTGCATGGCCTCAAAATTTCGAAATGGCGGGCAGACTTGTGTCTCTGCCAACCGCGTTTATGTACAAAAGGAGATCTGCGGGCCTTTCACGAAGGCGCTCAAGGCAGAGGTGGAAGCGCTTCGAGTGGGCCCCGGAACCGATCGAAGCGTAACCATCGGCCCGCTTATCAATGACGCTGCGGTGGCCAAGGTTGCTCGGCATGTCAGGGACGCCTGCGCCAAGGGCGCGACGATCGTCGCCGGCGGAAAGGCTCATCACCTCGGCGGGCGGTTCTACGAGCCGACCATTCTTGCGAACGCGCAAGCCTCGATGGAACTTGCTCACGAGGAAACCTTCGGACCCGTCGTACCGATCTTCGAGTTCAGCACCGAAGCTGAGGCGATCGAGGCGGCCAACGACACCGACTATGGCCTGGCTTCTTACATTTTCACGAATGACCTCAGCCGGGCGTTGCGGGTCTCCGACGCACTCGACACGGGCATCGTCGGCGTCAACGAGGGGGCCATTTCCAACGAGGTCGCCCCATTTGGCGGCTTTAAAGAGAGCGGGATCGGGAAAGAAGGTTCCTACCAAGGCATCGAGGAATATCTCGATACCAAGTACATCATGATCACGCTAAAGACTGATAAAGGCTGACGATGAAGATCTCGAATTCTTTGGTCGCAAGCGACGTTGCGACTTCTCTCCACCCCTACACAAACGCTCGTATGCTCGAAAAAGACGGCCCCACCATCATCGAGAGAGGAGAGGGAATCTATGTCTACGATACGTCCGGTAAGCAATATATTGAGGCGTTGGCCGGGCTGTGGTCAGTTGCAGTAGGCTTTAGCGAAAAGCGAGTTATTGATGCAGCCAGAAAGCAATTCGAGAAGCTCCCATACTATCATATATTTGCAGGAAAGTCGCATGAGCCGTCGATAAAGCTATCCGAAAAACTGCTAGAGATGGCAGACGATGCAAATCTGACGCGAGTTTTCTATACCAATTCCGGCTCCGAGGCCAACGATACCATCGTCAAGCTTGTCTGGTATACCAACAACGCGCGCGGCCGACCAGAGAAGAAGAAGTTTCTCGCCCGCCAGAAGGGGTATCACGGCACCACCGTGGCATCGGGAAGTCTGACAGGGCTACCTAACAATCATCGCGACTTTGACCTGCCGGCGATTCCCGTCATTCACCTCTCCTGTCCGCATTTTTATCGGTTCGGGCGTCCCGGAGAAACCGAGGCTGCATTTACGGCGCGCCTGCTGGCTGAGACCGAGGACACAATTCTCAGGGAAGGACCTGAAACGATTGCGGCCTTCATAGGCGAGCCCGTCATGGGGGCAGGGGGCGTTCTTCCGCCGCCAGACGGCTACTGGCAGGGCATTGAAGCTCTTTGTAGGAAATATGACATCCTGCTGGTCGCGGACGAAGTCATTACCGGATTCGGCCGCCTTGGCGCTCCCTTTGGCTTCAACAAGTTTGGATTCCGGCCCGACATCGTCACGCTCTCCAAGCAAATCACCTCCAGCTACGTGCCTCTGGCTGCTGTACTGTTCAGCGAGAGCCTGTATGAGGCGATCGCGGATAATTCGAACACTATCGGGACGTTCGGCCATGGTTTCACGGGTTCCGGCCACCCTGTTGCCACAGCCGCAGCCTTGGCGAACCTCAATGTGATCGAGGGTGACGGCCTTATTGGGAATGCAGAGCGTCTGGAGCCCCAATTCCAAGGTGGCCTCAGAGCGTTTTCAGAGCTGCCGTTCGTGGGAGACGTTCGCGGTGTCGGTCTGCTCGCTGCAGTCGAGCTGGTGGCTGACAAGGCGACCAAGCGGCCATTTTCCAGCCCCGGCGTCGTCGGCACCATCGCGACACGCATAGGGCATGAGGAAGGGGTGATCTTCCGCGGGATCGGCGACACCATCGCTTTGTGCCCGCCGCTGATCATATCGGAAAGCCAGGTGAACGACCTGTTGGCCAAGCTCAGGCGTGTCATCGAAAGAACCTCTGGAGAAATACGAAGCTATTCAATAGCTTAGAGCAATAACCCCGGTTCAATCAGAATCGCAGAATGAGAACATATATGGCATCGATTGCACACAAAGTCGTTGTTGTTGGCGGTGGGGTGATGGGCGTTTCAATCGCCTATCACCTTGCTTGCGAAGGATGGACCGACGTTATCCTCCTCGAAAAAGGCGAGTTAACCGGCGGGTCTACCTGGCATGCGGCGGGGCAGTGCCCGAACTTTGTCGGCAATTACACAATGGCAAAGGTCAATCACTACTCGACGGTGTTGTACCCGCAACTGGAGCAGCTTACGGGGCAGCCTGCCGGATGGCACGCCTGTGGAGGCATTCGCATCGCCACCACCCCTGAGGAGGTGGATTGGTTCAATCACGTTGCCGGCTATGGGAAAACCATAGGCTTTCCGATCGAAATCATCGATCCAAAGCGAATTTCAGAACTGAACCCTTGGCTTAACTTAGATGGCATTATCGCCGGGGCTTACACCCCGTTGGACGGCCACGTCGACCCGGCCAGTGCGACCAATGCCATGGCGCAAGGCGCGCGAAATCTGGGGGTGACGATCCGCCGCCACACCCTTGTCAAGCACATCAAGCGCCGTCCGTCGGGCGAGTTTGAAGTGCAGACCGCGGATGACGTTTACGTCTGCGAGCATGTGATCAACGCCGGTGGATGCTATGCCGCCGAGATTAGCGCCTGGGTGGGCGTCAGCACTCCCATCACTAACATGGAACACCACTACTTGGTCACGGACCCGCTTGAGGCGTTCAAGAACGCCAGCCGGGAACTTCCGATCATGCGTGATCCTGCCACCGCCGGATATTACCGGCAGGAGCAGCGCGCGGGCCTGATTGGCATTTACGAGCATGTAGGCTCCAAGGAAGCTTGGGCGCAAACGGGTGGCATTCCGGATTGGCGCAGCGAAAACGAGCTGTTCGAAGGCGATCTGGACAGAATTGCCCCATGGCTCGAAAAAGCCTTGGAAAGAATGCCGATCTTCGCGGAGGCGGGGATCAAGCGGGTTATCAATGGCGCGATCGCACACAGCCCGGATGGCAATCCCTTGGTTGGCCCGGTCGTGGGGGTTCCGAACTTTTGGCAATGTTGCGGTTCGTCCAGCGCTGTTGCGCAAGGACCAGGTTGCGGGAAATATCTTGCACAGTTGATGGTGCACGGTGATTCAGACATCAATATGCGCGGCCTCGATCCTCGGCGTTTCGGCGACTATGCAGACAGCGACTATTGCCGGGCCAAAAGTTTTGACGACTATCATCACATGTTTCAACCACCGCTACCGGGGCGCGAAGATCCGGCAGGGCGGCCCAACAGGGTCACGCCACTCTATGAGACCCTTGCCGCAAAGGGCGCGGTTTATACCGAATCGTTTGGGTGGGAGCGTCCTAAGTACTTCTCGCAAGACGGGCAGACGGAGAGGCTCCAATTCCGAAGGAATAATATTTTCGATCTAATCGGGGAGGAATGCCGCGCGGTTCGTGAACGTGTCGGGATCATGGACTTTTCGAGCTTCGCGAAGTTTGTCGTATCAGGGTCTGGCTCCGCGGAGTTCTTGGACCGGATCACCTCGAACAAGCTGGCGAAGAAGGTGGGCGGCATCCGTCTGACCTACGCGCTGTCGCCCAATGGGCGGATCTTGGGCGAATGGACGGTGACCAAGCTCGGCGACGATATGTTTTATGTTATCGCGGGTGCTAGCGCGGAGCTTGAAACTCTGGCGCTGCTGGCGCAGTCGCGGCCCGAGGGCGTTACGGTGCAGAATGTCTCTGACGAGTATGGCGTCCTGCTTCTCGCGGGGCCAAAGTCCAGGGAGGTCCTCCGGACTGTCACCTCTACAAACCTGGATAACGCGGCGTTCAGTTGGCTCACGGCGCAGGAAATCGTGGTTGCGGACGTGAAAATCCGGGCTTTGCGGATGACTTACGTAGGTGAACTTGGCTGGGAACTGCATATCCCGATGGCGAACCTGAAGACCGTATATGACGCAATCTGGACGGCGGGTCTCACGCATGGCATCCGTGACTTTGGCATTGCCGCCGTCAGCTCGCTGCGTATGGAAAAGGCATATCTCGGCTTCGGGACCGAGCTTACCAATGAACTGACGCTCATCGAGGCCCAGGCGGACCACTTTTTTGCGCCCACTAAGGGTGATTTTGTCGGGCGCGATGCAACCCAGACCAAAGCGTCTACAGGTTGCAAAGAAAAAATTATCTACGGTGAAGTTGATGCGTTGGACTGTGATGTGCAAGGCGGCGAGCCCCTGCTGCATGGTGACCAGGTTGTGGGCGTGTGTACGTCAGGTGGTTACGGCCACCACACCGGCAAAAGCCTGGCGTTTGTCTTTGCGCAGCCTGAGTTCACTCGTGGCCTTGAACTTCTGATCCTCGGAGTTCGGCGAAAATTCTCCGTGATGACCGCGCCCGTCTGGGATCCAACGAGTGATCGGCAGAAGTGTTGATAGCAAGGAAAATCCCGTGACGAGTAGGCAATACGCCCCCGACTGCGGCCAAGAGGGCCAATTTGGTTATCAATTCGGAGACTAACATGAAGATCCTTGTGCCCGTGAAGCGGGTTGTGGATGCGAACGTCAAGGTGCGCGTGAAGGCTGATGGCTCGGCGGTGGAACTGGTCAACGTCAAGATGGCGATGAACCCGTTCGACGAGATCGCGGTCGAGGAAGCGATCCGGATCAAGGAAGCCGGCAAGGCCGACGAGATCATCGTCGTCTCGATCGGCCCGCAGCAGGCGCAGGAAACCCTGCGTACAGCGCTCGCCATGGGCGCCGACCGAGCCATCCTGGTCAAGACCGATGAACAAACCGAGCCGCTCGGCGTCGCCAAGGTGCTGAAAGGCGTCGTCGACGCCGAGCAGCCCGGCCTCGTCATTCTCGGCAAGCAGGCGATCGACGACGATTCCAACCAGACCGGCCAGATGCTGGCGGCACTGCTGGGTTGGGCGCAGGGCACCTTCG
>NZ_JAMYUW010000065.1:0-24745 GCF_040323315.1 Mesorhizobium sp. M0047
TGGAGGCGGTCAAGTGTCGTCGGCAAAAGGCTGCGGGAACCGGGCACTAGTATATGTCGCCCAAAAGTGCGCAGCGGTTTTAGTAAAACGAGATGGAAGCAATAACCTAAGGCGTCGCATGAATCCGTTCAGTCACGAAGCTTTAGCCAAGGCACCGGATTTGAAAACCGGCGCGGACACGAGTTCACGGTGGTTCCAATCCCGCTCCATCCGATGGTTGAGATATGCTTCGGAACTTCGGTTTTAGTGCAAACCGACCTCTTAGCCGTGATGTCGGCTGTCGTGTGTGAGTCAGGCAGAGACAATCCCATCTGCTTGAATGTCTCCTATCGCTTTTGGGACGCCAGAAGCTGACAGTCCGCTTCCGGCCCCAACTGCAGCATTTTCCACTTTGAGGCGAAATAATTCTCGACTATGGTCCGTCAGGCTTACGGCATGGGGGATTGCCGATGGTTTTATCACGCAGGGGTGTCGTGCTCGGCGGCCTGGCGCTGGTCGCGGTCGGTGCAACTGGCAATATTGTTCAAGCCGCGACGGCAAAATCCTTTTTCGCCGGTGCCGCCAGCGACAACAATTTTGTCTATCGCAAGACCAATTTCGCCAAGATCGACAAGAGATGGCATCGCCAGATCGTCAAGTATTTCAGCAGCGAGCCGGTCGGCACCGTCGTGGTCGATACCCGCCACCACTTCCTCTACCTCATCATGGAAAACAAGACCGCCATCCGCTACGGCGTCGGCGTCGGCAAGGACGGCTTCAAATGGTACGGCCGCGCGACGATCGACCGCCGTGCGCTGTGGCCGCAATGGGTCCCGCCCCCCGAAATGCGTAAGCGCAAGCCGGACCTGCCGCCCATGGTCGCAGGCGGCGCGTCCAACAATCCGCTCGGGCCGCGCGCGCTCTATCTGTACCGCGACGGCGCCGACATCGGCTACCGCCTGCATGGCACGCTGGAGCCATGGAGCATCGGCACCGACGCTTCCAGCGGCTGCATCCGCATGTTCCCGGAAGACATCATCGACCTCTACCAGCGGTGCCCGATCGGCACCGCAGTGGAGGTCCTACCGCACATCGCCGACCAGGCGCCCGCTTCCACCACTGTCGAATGATTGGCGCATCATGAACCGCATGATTGAAACCACACGCCGGCTGCTCGCCGCCGGCCTGCTGGTGCTGGCCGCATCCTGCTCGACCAGCAACACGCTGGCCCCTCCTACCCCCGACGTCACCAACACCGAGATTGCCGGTTTCCAGAACGTGCAGCCGGGCAGCGAGGAGGATTTTATCCTCAATGTCGGCCGCCGCACCTATTTCACGCAAGGTTCGGCCGCGCTCGATTCTGTCGCCAAGGCCACCCTTGACACCCAGATCGCCTGGTTAGCAAAGCATCCGCGCTGGCTGCTCAAGCTGCAGGGTTTCGCCGACGATCCAGGCGCAAGTGAAACGGCGCTGTCGAAGCAGCGCGCCGATGCGGTGATGGACTACCTCGCCGCCGGCGGCATAGACCGCAACCGCATGTGGGCCAAAGGCTACGGCAAGGACAGGCTCGTCCGCGACTGCCCCGATGCCGCCTGCAGGTCGCAGAACCGCCGCGTTGTGTCTAATTTGCGCGATGAGAGGGACGAGTCGTAGGGGCTGCTTGTCACCAAAGGGGCGCCTCCGCCGGCGGATTGAGCTTGCCGACCGGTGTAACGAGGGCGACGCAGGCTGCACTGTTGAAAATATCATGGGCGGCGCGACGGAGGGGGAGCAGGTGCATCACCGCTTTTTCCTCGTTAAGCCCGAGCGATGCGAAAGACAAGACGCCGATCGAAGGCAGTTCGTCAATGTGACTTAAGCCATCGGCCAACAACGCGTTTGCTCTTTTGCTGACAAGATGTACGCGGTCGAATGCGCTAATGATCACGTGCAGGGTCAGATCCTCAAGCAACCCGTTTGCAGCGACCACGCGCCCGTCCGCGCGGAGCACCGCCGCCGGCAATCCGACTGCGGCAAGTGTATCGACGGCTGATTTCGCACGTTCCAAATGAAGCCTAGCCGCCATAATGCCCGCACGCACCAGATGCGGCCTCAAGCTGTCCAGGAAATCAATAGCGGAGCGGTCATAAGGTCCGGCCTCGACGGCACGGTCGAAACTGTAGACCATCATGTCACCGTTGGGGACATCGATGATGGTCCCCGCCGCCCAGCCTACTCCCTTAGGGCGGCAGAGTTCAGTGTAGAACGGGTCGCGGTCGACCTCTTCTCTGGTGAAGATGTCGAGGTCGTGCACGAACCCAGGGTATTTCATGGGGGCTAAGCACGTCGCCCGCGAATTGCGCTTGTCCCAACCGCCGTCAACAAATGCGCGCATGAACTCCGCGGTGCCGGGAGAACTGGTCCAGCGGATCTCGCCGGCACTGGCGGTAAACAGAATGCCTCCCGCAGAACTGATTGCATGGCTTAGATTGTCGAGTACTTCCGGCCACAGCTCCGAAATGATCGCCGCCTCATAGATACGGTCGATGATACCGTCCTCGATCCCCAATCGGCTCATTCTAGCGTTGCACCTAAGTCGGGGAGTACCCACGGACTTCCTTCCTCAAAGAGTGCCATCGGCAGATCTAGGGTCTCCGTTCGGTCGGACCGTCACCCCGGGTGGTTGGGATAGATCCTGGACATCACAGACATCAGTTCCGCCTGTCGGCTGGTCTCGGTCTTGGAAAATATGCTCTTCAGTTGATTGCGAACCGTCTCGCGCGCAAGCTTCAGCGTGTCCGCGATCGTCCCAATATCGTGCCCGGCGCTCAAGAGGCTTGCGACGCGCCCTTCTGCTGCCGTTAATCGGAGGGCGTTTCGCAGCCGGTCCGTGGAATGTAGAGGTCTTTCGTCGAGGTCCGACACGATGAGTATGGCGCTCGCATACTGGAACGCATCGGCTATGATCCCGATGCTGGGCAGCACGTCGACGAGCAGCGGGCGGCTGCCAGGCCTGGCGAGGGCGACCGGTCCAATATCCTTCAACGCCGTAGACGAACGCGTCCGCGTGGCGATTCCGATGACGCGCTGGAGGGCGATGTCGCTCTCGTGATGCATGGCGTGGAGGTGCCCGTTGGTGATCGAGAGCCCCGCGTGCAGCAGCTGGCTTGCCCTTGAATTGAGCTGCGCCACCCGGCCGCGCCAGTCCAGGAGGAACGCGGCGCTCGAGATGTCGAGGACGTTGAGGCTGACCTTGCCCCGCGAGGAGACCAGGCGCTCGGACAGTGCGATCAGCCGCCGGAAATGGGAAACCAGCGTCTCCAGATATCGCGCGTCATCCCGCGTGAACTGGCCCTGACCCTGGCCTTTCAGCATCGGCACGGCCCATGGCGCGCCCTCGACATTGCAGCCAATCATCGCGAAGCCGGGAAATCCGAAAGGCAGGTAGAGCTCGTTGTATTGCCGAAGGCGCCTTCGGTCCTCTTTCGTGGACAGGTCGTCTTCGATGACCACGGTTCTGCCCGCGTCAAGCAGGGGCAGTCCTCGTTCGGCCCGGTAGTGGTTGAGGAACCAGTTGTTCTTAATATACTCCTGCAAGAGGTCTCGGTAGTCGTGCGAGGCCGGCATTTCGAGCAGCGACCGATTTGGACTCCGAGGATCATTGCTGCTGCTGTCGGGGTTGCGCGGATAGAACATAACGCACGCGGCGTCGAGCGAGCGCGCCAGTCCGTGAAGGGCGTCAGGCCAGGTCTCGGGAGTCAGGATCGCCTCGTAGCAGGCGTCGACGGCCTTGTTTACCCGCTCCTGTTTCATGGCCACACCTTCGCGAATTTCCTTGCGATCATCGTGAGGTGACCGATTGCCCGGGTCCGTATCTTTGCGGATAGGCTCAAATTGGCGTTTCGGGACCGGGACTCGCGGGAACGCCCATCGGTTTCAATCCGCCAGCCATTGGCATGAGTCTCAATTGCGCGAGACGCCGAGCGTGCGCGCGGCAGGATCGGCAAAAGATCGTGGACATCGAAAGGCAACGCGCCGAGGCTTCCGGTGGCCTTCGCTGCCCGCGCCATCGCTTTATCCCGCCGGGTCGGATCAAGCGCTGCTTCGACCTGACAGTCTTGGATGACAGCAAAATCGAACGCTGGAGACACAAAACACCTCCCCCACAGACTGTTGCCTATGGCACTACGGCAAATAATCCACCGAATCCCCAATTCGTATCCAGAATCGGTAGCCACTATCCAGAAAGGGTAGCCACTTTCAGTTGATAATTTGGCCAATACTACTCAGGGGTTGTCCCCTCAACCCCCATTAAGTATTTGAAGGTTGCGCCTTTTTTATTTTTCTGTCCAGCTTTTACATGCCTTTATTCGGTTTAGGCCGCTCTATTTCCGGCGGGCGACTTACTGAAGTTAACTTCAGCGCCGGGTCTTTTTCCACTCATGACCCGTTTGGGTCATGAGCCATTCTGTCGGGGGAGTATCCTCCTCTATTAGTCGGCCGGGACGAGAAGCTGAGCGCCATGATGGCTGCTCTGACGACATCCGGCCCAACAACAGAAGCTTTGCCAAGACTACTGAACCTAGCCCAGGTTGGGCTCCGGGGGGCGGCGAATGTCGAAGCTCACGGCCAACTTGCTTCTCCTGTTTGCCGCCGCTCTGTGGGGCTTCGGGAATGTGGCGCAAAAGACCGTGCTCGATCACCTCGATGCGCTGAGCGCCGTTGGCCTGCGCTGCCTGATTGGCGGACTGCTTGTGCTACCCTTCGTCCTGACCGAACGGCGAGTGCCTGCCGGCGCCGGCCATTTTTCCAGTCTGGTCCGGGTGGTCGCGCTGTTTGCCGTCTCCCTCGTGCTCCAGCAGCTCTGCTATCTCGGCGCCACGGTCACGAATGCAAGCTTCCTGATCAGCACGGCAACGGTGATCACGCCGCTGGCCGCCTGGCTGCTCACCGGCGAACGTCCAACGGCGGGTCTCATACTCGCCGCCGGATCGACCGTGATCGGCTGCCTGCTTCTGTCAGGCGGGATCGCCGGTTTCAGCGGCGGCGATCTCACCGCCATCCTGTCGGCCGGCTGCTATGCGCTCTGGACGGTCGAGCTTGGCCGACACATGCAGGCCCATGCGCGTCCGCTCACGGCCGCGGCCGCACAGTTCCTCGGCTTAGCAGCCTTCGCCCTTCCGCTCGGGGCGGTGCACGGCAACCTCTCATTCACAGCGGCTTCCGAAGCTGCCCCCGAACTCTTGGTGCTCGGGGTTTTCTCCACCGCGCTCGCCTTCGGCATACTGATTGCCGCCCTGCGCTTCACCTCCGCCAGCCATGCCGCCGTGATCGTCAGCGCCGAAAGCGTCTTCGGCGCGATGGCTGCGGCGATCTTCCTCGGCGAGCGGTCTTCTGCCGTCGGCGCGTTGGGCGCCGCGATCATTCTCGGATCGATTCTTTCGGTCGCGATGTCGAACCGCATGCCGATGGCACGCCTGCCCTTGCGAACTGACCCCAGCGCTCTCGACGCCTTTGGAGCCGCCCCGGGGGGCTGGGGCACTCCTGCCACCGCCAATCCAGGTCACGAGGAGGCATTCCATGACCCTTCCCGGTAACGCCCTCACTAATCCTGCCAGCCGTGGTCGGGCGCGTCGAAAACGGTCTGTCTTTGAGCTGGGTAACATGGTCGGGCGCCATCATCAGGATTCGAGGTCCAGGTCTCACTCGGACCCGGGACAGCGGGCCAATTCATTGCTGAGACTGGCAACGCTCACAGCCGCGGCGTTTTGGTGTCCGACGGCACATAGTGCCAACGTCGATGGGGCGATGCTGAATGTAGACGTCGCGGTCGTGTTCGCCGTGGATTTCTCGTCGTCGATCGACCCCAGGACCGCCGACCTGCAACGCGAGGGCCATGCCGCAGCACTCACCTCGCCCGAGATCATCGGCGCCATCTCCGACAACTACCTTGGCTGCATCGGCGTGGCATATTTTGAATGGTCAAGCGTCGGCCACGCTCGCACCGTGCTGCCCTGGACCCGTATCTGCGGATTGGAAGATGCCAAGGCAGCCGCGGCGGTGATCAGAACGAGCGGCGACACCGGCTATATCCGTCGCGGCCGGGGCGGAACATCGGTTTCGGCGGCCATCGACGTTGGAAGCCTTCTGCTTGATCGGTTTCCGGGAAACGCGATGAGGAAGGTGATCGACATCTCCTCCAACGGCGAGAACAACGACGGGCTTCCCGTTCAGCCGAGCAGGCAGAACGCCATTGACAAGGGATACACGATCAACGCGATAGCGATTCCGCCGGACGAGGAGGATCCCAAGCAACCACTGGCAACCTACTTCGCCCGGTCCGTCATCGGCGGCTCCCAAGCTTTCGCCATATCGCTGACGGGGCCGCGCGACTACGCAGCTGCCCTTCGCCGCAAGCTGGTCATCGAGATCGGTATGAACGTGATAACATACAAACAGCGAGTAACTAGAGACTGGAACACGGGAGGATGAAATGATTGTGCCGAGTTCGTGAAGGCATACAACAGTAAGGATGCAGCCGGGGTCGCATCGAAGTACGCGGATGATGCGGCCGCATTCCCGCCAGATATGGCGCGGGTCGACGGCCGCCAGAATATCCAGAAGCTATGGCAGGGCGCGATCGATATGGGCATATCGGAGCTCGCGCTCACCACGCTTGAAGTCCAGGAATGCCGAGATCTTGCATACGAGTCCGGGACTTTCTCCCTCAAGGCACCGGGCAAGGATTCGAAGCTGGTGGATGCCGCCGGCAAGTATGTGGTGGTCTGGAAGAAAGGACCGGACGGCGGCTGGAAACTCTACCGGGACATATGGAACTTCGATCCCGGGAAATGAAGGTAGCCTTGGATGGCGGGCGCCTCATGGCCAATCAGAGACCCTCGCCAATTTCGTGGGGTACATTTGCAGCTCGGTACCGAGTCACCTGCCGGAGGAGCACATGGCGAAACTCACCATTGATCAATACCTGGCGGCGGCGGCGGCGCGGCTTGCCCATCTGACGCAGACCTATGCTATCGTTTTTTTCGCCAGTATCGCGACTATGTTCGCGATACTGGCGTACGCACCATCAGCGGGATTAGCCGCCAGGTTCGCGCTCGCGACGATTGTGGTCGCAATCACCGTTTATGGGGTCTTGGCAGCCAAGGCCGCCATGGATGACTTAAAAGCGATGCTGGACGATGCGGTCGACGACTTCTCGGGCAGCCGCTTCGGCGCTCACCTGAAGCAGATACCTACGGCGCTGTTCATCGGAGTAACCGTCATCCTCGTTCTCGCGATGGGGGTGACGCAGCTGTGGTCGATCATTTCGGCCTGACTGGGCTGGTCCCGACTGTGTGGCCTGCGGCCGCTGGCGGGGCGCGGGATAGGCCGACCTGACACCGGGAAATGGCAGCAAGAGCGTCAACAATGAAGCCCGGCCAATATCGACTTGAACAACCGAACTCGGGGCGCAAGTCCGGCCCATAGTTGGGGTGGCACGCTTATCCTTGGCCCGGTGTTCTCGCGCTATATCGATGAAACAGCCAGCCGATTCTGGCCAGCAACGATACCGCGGAAGAAACATAGAATGACTGGGCAAATCAGGAGCACGACAGCGCCGAGGTTCAGAGCGGCGCTCGCGGAGCCGATCGAGTTGGAAAGCTTTCCGCCGATCACCGATCCAACCGGGCTCCCGGCATAGAAACGCTGTGCGGTAGGCCCCGCAGGTGGCCCTGTGCCAGCGCTCCCTGTAAGTTCAGTCACCGCCTCCATCGCGGCATTCCATCGGAAACGCCGTCTCCGCGAAGGCGTCGCCAATTGCGTCAATAGTAACCCAGCGCCCGCATCAATCCCGTCATGAAGGTTCTGGTCGAGCGAAATCCTAGCGGCATAGACCGGCGCCTGAGTTTTCCGTGCGCCGCTCTTGGATTCGTCCACTGTGAGGTTCGAATTCTCCGGCGCGCCTTTTTTCTGCTCATGACCCAAATGGGTCATGAGCAGTCCCTACGAAGGGCTATCCTTTGAGCGAGAAGCTGAAGGGCGTTGCGCCCTCGGGAAGGCGAAGCCGCTCACACACCAATTGGCAAAGGCCTTCTAGGAACAGTGCCTCGAATCGACGCGCTCGTGGGAGTCAACGGTCTCGGAAGACCGGACGGTCTGCCCAAGGATAATTGAGATGCAACCCTTGTCTACAGTTCTTGGCATGGGACTGTTGAGCACAGTTCCACTGATCGTGGGCCAGCCCGCGCCTGGTGTTTCTCATGTCGAGAAGCCTTGCCCCTGCGAGACTCACGAGAAGTGGCTTCTCATGCCATCAGCCGATGAAGTCGACGTCGCGATCGTTCTTGCGGCCGATATGTCGGGTTCCATCAACCAGAGCGAGGCAGCCTTGGAGCGGGAGGGCTACGCATCTGCCTTGGAATCAACCGACGTGCTGGAGGTGATCAAGGAGGGTCCACAAGGCAAGGTCGCCGTCACCTACCTCGAATGGTCGAGCGCGGGCACTTCGGAGACACGATTGGATTGGGCGATCCTGTCCGATGCGCATGACGCGTCTTTCATCGCGGGAGCCATTCGGGATGACTCAGAACGGAAGCACAGCGGTCCGCATGGCTCGAAAACATCGATCTCGTACGCCATCGATGTATCTGTCGACGCCTTTGACAAACAGGATCATCGACATCTCCGGCGACGGAACAAACAATGACGGATTTCCAGTTGAGGATAGCCGCCGGAGAGCGCTGCAGAAAGCGATCGTGATTAATGGCCTGCCAATTGGCCACGACGTTGAAAATGGCGAGACTATTCCGGAATATTACGAGCGGCACGTTATCGGAGGACCGGGCTCCTTCATGGTTACCGCCAACAGCGCCGCCGAATTTCGGCAGGCAATCACATATAAGCTAGCGAGAGAAGTGGCATTCCTCTCAAGCGGGGCTCGTCCCGGACTTGTCGGCCGCGCGGGCGGTCTGCAACAGATCGAGACCTATCAGCGGCGACACCCTGCGGGAGCGGTGATGTCTACGGCGTTCGATTTTGCGGCGTCGAAACCGGCACTTGACCCGACCCGATTCTTCCTTCGCGCACGAGGAGCGGCAACAGACGAGGACCGACGGCTCCCGCAGACAAGAAACCGAACAAAGCCGATGATGTCACACGAGATTGAGGGAGGAGATTATGAAATACCTCGTAAATTGGAACGAGCGGCCACAGGGATCGGCGATTGAATACGAGAACGTCCAAAAGCGCATCCTGAAGCTCTTTCAGCACTGGGAAATACCCAGCGAAATCAAGGTGCATGCCTTCGTGGTGCGGGTTGGCGAATGGGGTGGCAGCATGCTGTTCGAGGCAGATGACCCGCTGCTAATGCACAAAATGTGTTCGATCTTCCCGGCGTTCCAATTCGAAGTGCATCAGGTCATCGACGTTCAGGACGCGGTTCGCGTCGAGATGGAAGCTATCAAATGGCGGGATGAACTTCCTTCGTGAGGTGGAGCATTCGCATCCTGCCCGTCATTTCGGACATGGGATTCTGCAAGCTCGGACCAACCGAGTTAGCGCAACTCGTCTGGGTTTGTCCTCAACGCCTACTCGGTGTCAGTAGACCATTCGCTTTAGCGTTCGGCTTCCGCCGCGCAGCAATCACTGCGTCACCGGCGAATGGCAAAGCACCCCTCCGAAAATGGTCGAGCGTTCTTTGCCACAGGGCCGGTAACCAGAAAGTTTGCAATCGATCCGCCATGTCACACCCTGGCGCCCAATCACTTGCCTGTCGTCGCTGGCCGAGACGGATCTTTTCTTTGCGTCACCATGGGCGAAGAAATGCGGAAGGCTGGCATCCGGTTGACGGTCGGAAAGCGCGGTTGCGTCAGTTGCGCGGTCCTCATTAGACGGTTTCGAGCCGGCTGAACCGAACGGGGATGAGTTTCCGAGTCTTGAGTTGCCCTGCCACGTCCTTGTCGATGACAGTCAGAAACTGTGCGTCTTCAGACGCCAAAGGCAGAACAAGGCGTCCCCCTGGCTTGAGCTGGTTCAGCAAAGCCGGCGGCGTCCGCTCAGCCGCCACGCTAACCAGGATCTTGTCGAATGGGGCGTGCTCGGGCCAGCCGCGAGACCCGTCTCCGACACGAATGCCGACATTGGAGAAGCCGAGGCCCTGCAGGAGAGTCTCGGCATGGCTTGCGAATTCCTCGATGATTTCGACGCTCCAAACTTGCCCGGCGAGCTCCGCAAGAATTGCGGTTTGATAGCCCAGGCCGGTGCCGATCTCGAGCACTGCCTCGTGCGGTTGGGGAGCAAGGAGATCGGTCATCAGAGCGACAATGAAGGGCTGCGAGACGGTCTTGTCGAAGCCGATCGGCAGCGGCATGTCCTGGTAGGCATAGGACGCGACCTGGGCTGGTACGAAAAGATGCCGCGGGATCCGCCGCATCGATGCCATCACCCGCTCATCGAGCGTTGCTTTGCCGAGTTCTTCGCTTGCAAGGTCGGCATGGATCGCAATCATCTCGACCATGTGCCTGCGTAAAATCGCAAGGTGCTCTTCGGTCATCGGTTTCATGACGGTGGGGCTTTCTCCAACCAGCCTGCTGCCAGGTACAGTCTACCACTGTCGCGAATCGAAAGGCGATCCTCGGTGTGCGCTCGAAGTGGCGGGCCCGGGCCTGGAAGCAGGAAGGCTGACGCTCCGCAGAGGCCAGTGCCGCCGCCGAGATTCTCGGCGCGGACATCGAGTTCTTCGACGCCGACGACTAAATCCACATGTCACAGGCCGATTGGCGAATGTGGTGGAAGTTTCTTGCCGCTGAGAGAAAAGCCGGTTCTTCTGTCGTGCAGAAGATCTCCCCTGGCAAACAGCGCGGAGCATAAGGGCTGTCCCGACAATAGTGCCAGTCTCCGTGGGGAACGCACGACAGTGGCTAGGGCTGCATCGTTGATCGCGACATGCAGTAGGTGTGGAGCCTCAACAGGTAGCCCGTCAATTTGTGAACCTCGACGACATAAGTTCGTAATATGGCTCCTATGTCATGGGAGTGAACGCATTGCGGCGTCCGCGCCCAAAGCAGCTGCTTGCGGCGGTGACCGAGGCGCCGATTTCCGCATCGTGTCGTCGGCAAAAAAGCGACGTTCCGCTCTTTGCTTTCACGTCCGCGTACGCCGAAAAGTCCGGCGCGGTCAAAAATCGACCAGCGGCGTGTCCACGATCTGGTGCTCGAACAGCAGCCAGAACGGCGATCCCCGGGATTCGGAGTACCAATGCTCAAAAATCGCAAGGGCCTCGCCGATAGTGGTGGCGGGTTCGTCCTCGGGTGGCTTCGCGGCCTGGAACAACGCAAGCGCAACTGGGCCAAAATGCGTGATCGCTTCCGTGCGCGCCTCGCTGTCCGCACTCCAGCCGAGCCGCAAGCGCAGGACGGCCAAAGCGCTGGCCACGGCGATCTCCTCACTTTCGGCCGAGGCCACGGCGTCCGAGATCGCCTGCATGAGGTTGAGCCGCCTGAAGGCGAAAGCGCGCTCCTGTTCCAGAACCGCGATCTGATTGGCCGCTTGTCGCCTGAAGCTTGCCTCGGTTGTCCTGGCGGTCTCAGCCGTCGTTTTCAGGTCGTTCAGATAGGAAGCCGTCGGGTTCATCTTGGCTCACCAGGATGGCGGAAGAGAGTGGGAGTCGAACCCACCAGAGACCGACTCGCGGCCCCTCCCGGATTTGAAGTCCGGACGCCCCACCGGGGGCGATGCTCCTCCAGAAATTTGCGCCGTCGGCGGCTCACCCTCGCCTGTCAGGCGGAACAGGTCCAGCTTGCGCCTGTTCAGGCGGCGCAAGTCTCCCCGCCGCAGCGTCACGCCGTGCCGATCGAGAAATTCGAGGATATGGATGGCGACCTTGCGTCCGCTGCCCATGCGATCACGAAATTGAGCAGCGGTGAACTCGTCTGTGGGCATCGACGCAGCGAGGTCGCGCGCGATCTCCACGATCTGCGCCAACGCCTCGCACTGGAAGAAGTGGTCATGAGCGACCTCATGGACCTTCCCCATGCGGCCGGCAAGCTTCAGAAGCCGCCGGATTTCCGTCTCCGGCGCGCCCAGCACCTCGGCAATATCCCACACTCTCGGCGGATGGAACCGTTCGGGTCCGCCGATGAGAGGCTGGATTTGCAGCCAGAAAGTTTCATCCTTTGCCGTCAGGTGCGCCTCATGACCGGGCAGCCGCGCCCAGGCGCCGTCCAAGGCAACTTCTCCAGCGTGCGAAAGGCTCCGCAGAACTGCCGTGAAAGCGGGCGCCGGCAGACGTGGATCAAGCCCAATACGCAGTCTCTCCATTCCTACGCCCGGCAAATCCGGATTGTCGGCATGGAAGGCCACCAGGGTCGCGGCCAAGTCGCGCTTGAATCGCAACCAGCGCTCCGGCGACAGCACGAGAACCATTTCTCCGACGGCAAAACGGACAAGCCCGAGTTGATCGATCAGGCCCTCCGTCTCGCAGTCACTAAGCGCCCTGTCGCGCGCGAAAGCCTTCAGGTCGAAATAGTGGGGCGGCGCATCAAGGAGTGCGGCGGCGGCCAGTTTGGGCGCCAACAGCGCATGGGCATCGAGTTGGATCAGCCGTTCCGGCGCGCGGCGTTTGCGGCTGGGTGCCCGCAGATCGAGAAAATGTCCGCCGCCGATGGTTCGCTGCGCGGAGGTGTCGCGCACCACGTAAACGTCGCCGGCAGCGGCCGCGATCGGACTGTCCAGCACCAATTGAACATTGGCCGTGCCGCCAGGCCCGATCGGTTCGTCTGCGAGGAGTACGATGCGTGCCCCGACGTCCGTCGCGGCATGGTGGAGCCGCACCGGAAACCATTGGCCGATCGGCTTGCGTTCATCCGGCAGAACGCGAAGGCTTGCATCAATCCGGTCCGTCGGCGCGTGAAGCTTCGGATCGACAATCACGTCGCCGCGCCGGATCGCCTCCTTGCAAACCCTTTCGCCGGTCAGATTGAGCGCACAGCGGTCTCCCGCCCGACCACGTTCAGCCGGCCGGTTCTGGGCGTGGATCGATCGAACCCGCGCAAGCAATCCCGACGGGCTTACGACCACGTTGTCTCCAATACCGAGAGAACCCGAAAGCACGGTGCCGGTCACGACGGTGCCCACGCCGCGCAGCGTGAACGAGCGGTCCACCGCTAATCGAAAACGGCCCGAAACTGCACGCCGGGCAAGATGCGACGCCTCCTCGAACAAGAGATACCTCAGTTCATCGATACCTTCGCCTGTAACGACCGAGACGGGAATCAGGTGGGCCTCGGCAAGCATCGTCCCGGCAAGCACCGAGCGGATATCACTCGCTACCGCATTGCGATGCTCGGGACCGGCCAGATCGCATTTGGTAAGCAGGACGGCGCCGCGCTTGACACCGAGCAGATCGATGATGGCGAGATGCTCCCGGGTTTGCGGCATGACGCCGTCATCGGCAGCCACCACGAGCAACACGAAGTCGATGCCGCTGGCGCCGGCGAGCATCGTGTGTACGAAACGCTCGTGCCCGGGAACATCGACGAAACCGATGCTATCCCCGCCCGGCACCGGCAAATAGGCGAAGCCGAGATCGATGGTCATGCCGCGTGTCTTTTCGTCCTGCAAACGATCGGTGTTTATACCGGTCAGCGCATGCACCAGCGCGGTTTTGCCATGATCGACATGTCCCGCCGTGCCGACGATCATGATGCGATCTCCGGCAACGGCGCGGCGGCGCGGCGCTCGGCCTCGGCGGCATCGCCCGCGCTCAATTCGGCCCGCACCGCAGCCAGATAGCGGCGGGCAAGGGCGCTGCCGCCTGCCTCGGCACGCAGGAGCCAGGCCAGCGCCTCGACCGCGTCGGTCGGCACGCCCGTGCCAAGATGGCAGGCGGCGCCGAGCATTGCCTGCCCTTCGGCGTCTCCTCGCATGGCAGCACGACGCCACCAGCGGACAGCCTCGTGCGGATCGCGCGGCACGCCGAGCGCATTGTGATAAAGCATGCCAATCCGGGTCATCGCGGATGCGATGCCCCGATCGGCCGCGGCAAGCGCCCAGCGTCGCGCCTCGCCGGCATCGGGAGCCATCACTTCGCCCTCCAGCAGCATCCAGCTCAGCATGTCCTGCGCCAGTCCGTCGCCAGTTTCCGCTGCAGCCCGATAGAGTTCCGCCGCCCGGCGAAAGTCCTGCTGAACGCCTTCGCCGCGGAAATAAAGCGACGCCAGGTTCCTTTGCCCGACAGGATCTCCTGCCTCGGCGGCGAGCGCCAGCCAGCGAAACGCCATATCCGCGTCACGCTCGACGCCGAGCCCTTCGGCGAAGCAGGCGCCGACATTGTTCTGAGCGCGGGCGACGCCCTGGTGAGCCAGCGGTTCCCATATGGAGAGAGCCACGGCATGATCGCCTCGCCGAGCGGCTTCGAGGGCCTCGGTCATGCGTGCGGCCATAGGCGTCTCGACTGGGCGGCGCGAAAGGCGGTCAAGCCAGCGCATCGGTTCCTCCCAGATTTAAGCCGGCTAGATTGGCGACGAAGTTCGCCTCGTCTTCCAGGCAGCGCAAATCGAGCACGAGCGCCTGGCTTTCGATGCGCCCGATGACGGGGACGCCCAGCCCGCGCAGCGCAGCCGCAAGCGCTTCGAGCGCCCGGCTGCTCCCTGAGCGAGGCTTGAGAGCAAGCCCAGCGCTTGGCACAGTTTCGAGCGGCAGCGCGCCGGACCCGACTTGGCTCCGGCACTCCACCTTGTCGACCGCAAAGGCTTCGCCCACGGCGTCAGCAACCAGGGGAACAAGGCGCTTTGCCTGCGCTGCAATCTCCCTCACCGGGCGCGCCAGCAGCCTTAGCGTCGGCAGGCGCTCGGCCAGGCGGTCGGGGTCGCGGTAGAGCTTCAACGTCGCCTCGAGCGCGGCCAAACGAAGCTTGTCGACCCTGAGCGCCCGCTTCATCGGGTTGCGGCTGATCGCTGCGAGCAGGTCCCTGCTGCCGACGATGAACCCCCCCTGCGGACCGCCAAGCAGCTTGTCGCCGGAGAATGTGACGAGATCGGCGCCTTCGGCGACCGCCTCGCGCACGGTCGTCTCGCGCCCAAGGCCGTAGCGGGCTAGATCGACCAGCGTGCCCGAACCGAGATCATGGACCAGCGGTATCCCATGCTCCTTGGCGATTGAAGCGAGCTCGGGTGCCCGGATCTCGGACGTGAACCCTTCGACCCGATAGTTCGATGTGTGCACCTTGAGGATGAGCCCGGTCTCCGGGCCGATCGCCGCGACATAGTCTTTGCGATGCGTGCGATTGGTGGTGCCGACCTCGACAAGTCTGGCGCCGGCGCGCGTCATGATCTCGGGCATCCGGAAAGAGCCGCCGATCTCGATCAACTCGCCTCGCGAAACGATCGCTTCGCGACCGAGCGCCAGCGTGTTGAGGACGAGAAGGACGGCAGCCGCATTGTTGTTGACGACGGTTGCATCCTCGGCTCCGGTCAGCTCGCAAACGAGCGATCCAAGATGATCGTCCCGTTCGCCGCGCTCGCCTTTCTCGACATCGAATTCGAGAGCCACCGCTGCGCGCATCGCCAGCCGAACAGCTTCGACCGCCTCTTTCGCGAGGAGAGCTCGTCCGAGATTGGTATGCAGCACCGTTCCGGTCAGGTTGAAAACGGGACGCAGGGAAGAGCGTTCGCCGTCCCTGAGCTGCCCGAGCGCGTCGCCGGCAACATCGTTCGCCTCCGGCACGACGGCTCCGGCATTGCGGGAGGCCATTCGTGCATCGGCGAGGGCCCGGCGAATGGCCTCCGTCGCGGCCTGCCGCCCGAAGCGCTCGATTGCGGCCGCCGCCAGCGGGGTCCTCAGCACGTGGTCGACCGACGGAAGATTGCGCAAAGGGTTTGCGGATGAAGTGGTCATCGCATCCTCAATAGCCAACAAGGAACGGATTGAACGATCCGCGGCGATGGCCGCCCTCGCGGACGAGCAGGTCGAGGCCGAGCGTCGCCACGTCGTCGGCGACTGGATCGAGAGCCGGATCCTTGTATTGGTACAGGATCTTTGCGTAGCAGCCGCATGCATCGCAGGTCTCGGCCTTGACCGTGCCAGGACCTCCCTCGATTTCCTGATAGCCTATCCCCTTGGTCGAGCCGCACAGCGTACATTTGATGCGGACGTGGTTCCACAATGTTCCACACAGCGCGCAGGCGCAGAACCGCGCCCCATGTGCGCCGTGCCAGCCGACGATGATCGAGGATACGGGCGGCCCGCCGCAGGCCGGACAGGCGCCGTCGGCAACCGCAACGAGCTTCGAGCTGTCGAGACATGCCGCGAGGCGGGCGAAGTGAACCTGCAGCGCGGCCGCAACATAGACATGCTCGGCAAGCGCTTTGATTGGGATCGCATCGGTGAGCACATTGCGCACCATGGAATCGACCCCCGACGCATCGATGTTTACCAGCCTGCCCAAGGCGGCTGCGGCCGCTTCGGGTTTTTCGATCGTGGCTGCCACTTCGAACAGGCGGCCGAGTGTCATTCCAAGGGCGGCATCCGAAGTGAATTGGTTGCGATCGAGCGGCGGCATACCGAAGATTCGTGCGCGCTCGCGCGCCTCCGCGGTCGGCAATTCGATCTCCGGCAAGCCGTCCTGGATGCGGTGCTGCGCATCCGTCAGTGCGGCGAGGAAGCGGAGATAGGGGCCGAGCTGGTGGTCATCCGCCAACACAATCAATCGCTCGGAGCGGCGAATGAACAAGGTCCGCGGATCAGGCACGCGCGCAAAGGGTGGGGCCGAGACTTCGCCGATTACAGTCGGGTCAGGGCGTGACGGATCTTGTTGCCTTGGCATTTCAACCTCACGAACCTCACGGGCCACGTGGTCGGCTTGATACTGCTCCAGAGCAATTCCACGAAAAGTGTATACCGGTTTTCCGTCCGGAATTGCGTAAAAACAAATACCTGGTCATTCGGCGGGATTCGATCCCGAACGTCCGTTCGGCTTGCCTGCGATCAGTTCACGCAGCCATTTGCGATGATGCCGCCACGCCCAGCCGCCGGTCACCCGTCCGCGCGTCATGGCGGGAATGGTGCCGCGTACCCAGATGGCCGAGTAGAAATGAATAATCCAGACGCCGATGATCGCCACGGCAGCGATCGAATGAACAAGCAGCGCTACCCGCTGCTGGCCGATCGTGGTGTAAGCGGCGAAATATTGTTGCCAGATGACGACGCCGCTCGAAATCAGGATGATGATGAGGATCGACATTGACCAGAAGACGAGCTTCTGGCCGGCGTTGTACTTGCCGACTTCGGGGACGTTGTCCTCGTGATTGGACAATACGTCACGGAAACGGGCGAGCCACGTTCCGTCCTCGGGCATCCACAAATTGGCCTTCCAGAACCGAAGGAAAAGCCCAAGGAAGCTAACGAAGAGCAAGACGCCGATCCATGGGTGAATGAAGCGCGTGAACTGGCCGCCGCCAAACAGCCGCGACAGGAAGAACAGGCTCGGGTGAAACATGGCAAGGCCGGACAAGGCGAGCAGGATCAGGCTGGCCGCCGTGATCCAATGGTTGATCCGCGCGCCCACCGTGTAGCGGTCCACGATGACTGGCTTGCCGGGATGTACTTGCTCGTTCGACTTCACGTCATGCGCGGCCATCGTTGTTGCCTTCCGTCAGCTGTTCGGCGTGCTCCTCATCCGTCTCGGAGACCCGGTTCGGTCCCATGACCAGATGGTGAAGCAGGCCGACGCCGGCCGCCACGCCGAGAATGGTGAGGCCGGCATATTTGGTCACGCCCTTCCACGCCTCCACCAGCGGACTGATCTTCGGCTCCTTCGGCAGACCCGAATAGAGCTCCGGCTGGTCGGCGTGGTGCAGCACATACATCACATGCGTTCCTCCGACGCCGGGCGGATCGTAGAGGCCGGCATTCGAATAGCCGCGCGATTTCAGGTCCTTGATGCGGCCGTCGGCGTGCTTTTTCATCTCGTCTTTCGTGCCGAACACGATCGCCTGGGTCGGACAGGCCTTGGCGCAGGCCGGCCCCTGGCCGACAGCCACGCGGTCGGAGCAGAGCGTGCATTTGTAGGCCGTGTGATCGACTTTGGAGATGCGCGGAATGTTGAACGGGCAACCCTTGATGCAATAGCCGCAGCCGATGCAGTTCTCATGGACGAAATCGACGATGCCGTTCGAATACTGCACTATGGCGCCTGGTGCCGGACAAGCCTTGAGGCAGCCCGGATCAGCACAATGCATACAGCCATCCTTGCGGATCAGCCATTCGAGTTCGTTGGTCTCGGGATTGTCCCATTCGCTGTAGCGCATCAGCGTGAACATGTCCGGCGTGAGATCGGCAGGATTCTCATAGACGCCGGCATTGAGGCCGATCTCCGGATGCGTGTCGTTCCATTCGATGCAGGCCGTCTGGCATGCCTTGCAGCCGATGCATTTCGAAACATCGATGAGCTTGGCGACTTCCGTCAATTGCTGCTCGGGCGCGGGAACCGTCGAGGCAGAGCGGCGGATGAGGTCCTTGTCGGAAAAACGCGGTGCGGTATCCGTCGTCGAAGGATTTGGAAGTGGAGGAAACATCGCTTACTCCTCCTACGCTACCGGCCCGGCGACGGGCTCGATGTTGACAAGGAACGCCTTGTATTCCGGCGTCTCGATGTTGGCGTCGCCGACAAAGGGGGTGAGCATGTTGGGGCCAAAGCCTTTCTTTGCCGCTCCCGTGAAGCCCCAGTGCAGCGGTATTCCGACGATGTGGACGGTCTTGCCATCGCAGGTGAGCGGCCTGATCCGTTTGGTCACCATGGCCTTCGCCACAACGGAACCGCGCTTCGACCAGACGCGCACCCAGCCGCCTTTGGTGATGCCTTTCTCGGCCGCAAGCTGTTCCGAAATTTCCACGAAAAACTCCGGCTGCATCACCGCATTGGTGATGACGTGCTTGGTCCAGAAGTGGAAATGCTCGGTCAGTCGGTAGGAGGTCGCCGCGTAGGGAAACTCCTGCGAAGCCGATTCGGCGAACTGGGCCATATCGCCTTCGAACACCCGCGCTGCGGGGTTGCCGCGGACTTTGGGAGCTATCGGGTTCGCGATGGGCGACTCGAATGGCTCGTAGTGCGCCGGGAATGGTCCGTCGCGCATCATGCCTCGGGTAAAGAGGCGCGAGACGCCTTCCGGATTCATGATGAACGGGCCTACTTGATCGGGCTTTGCCGTTGGCAAGATGTCGGGGACATCGTAGCCTGACCATTTCGTGCCGTCCCATTCAATCACCTTGCGGCTTGGATCCCAAGCCTTTCCGGTGAGGTCAGCCGACGCCCTGTTGTAGAGAATGCGACGGTTGGCAGGCCATGAGAACGCCCATTTGGAATAGGCGCCGGTTTCGTCAGGATCGGTGGTGTCCCGCCTGGCCATGTTGTTGCCGTTCTCGTTGAAGCAGCCGGAATAGATCCAGCAGCCGCAGGAGGTGGAGCCGTCGTCGCGCAGCGCGGCGAAGCCCGGCAAGAGCTTTCCGGCCTCGGCCAGCACTTTTGTCGGGTCGGCCGTGTCGGTTACCCTCGCGAGCGCCCTGCCATTGATCTCCTGGGCAAGCTCCTCGGCCTTCGGATCGCCGGGATCGGCATAAGGCCAGTTGAGCTTAACGATCGGATCCGCGAAGGCGCCACCTTCCTTGGTGTAGAGCTCCTTCAGGCGCAGATAGAGCTGCGCCATAATCCAGGTATCGCGTTTGGCCTCGCCGGGCGGCGTGCCGCCGGCCCAATGCCACTGCAGCCAGCGCCCCGAATTGACCAGCGAGCCGTCGTCCTCAGCGAAGCAGGTGGAGGGAAGCTGGTAGACTTCCGTCTGAATCTGCGACGGATCGACATCGTTGTACGGCCCGTGGTTCTCCCAGAACCGGCCCGTCTCGGTGTCCAACGGATCCATGATGACCAGGTATTTGAGCTTCGAGAGGGACTCGATCACCTTCTTCTTGTTCGGAGCTGCCTGTAGCGGATTGAAGCCCTGGCAGAAATAGCCGTTCATCTTGCCCTGGTGCATCAGCTCGAAAGCCCGCAGCAGATCATAGCCCGGCAGATCGAGCTTCGGCAGGTAGTCATAGGCGAAGCCGTTCTCCGGCGTTGCCGCGTTGCCCCACATTGACTTTTGGAAGCTTACGAAGAACTTCCTGTAGTTCTGCCAGTAGCTCATCTGGTTCGGCCGGAGCGGCTTGAAGCCTCGGGTCGACATGTAGGCTGCCAGATCGACCTCCTTCTCGGTCGGCAGCGTCAGATAACCGGGCAGCAGGTTCGACATCAGCCCGAGGTCGGTCAGCCCCTGGATGTTGGAGTGACCGCGAAGCGCGTTCATGCCGCCGCCGCGTATACCAATGTTACCGAGAACAAGCTGCAGCATCGCCATGGCGCGGATGTTCTGCGAGCCCTTCGAGTGCTGGGTCCAGCCGAGCGCGTACATCGAGGTCATCGCCTTGGTCGGAGACGACGTCTCGGCCACCATCGCGGCCACCTTCAGGAAGCGGTCCTTCGGTGTGCCGCAGATGCGCTCGACCATTTCCGGCGTGTAGACCGCGACATGCTTTTTGAGCAGATTCCAGACGCAGCGGGGATTGGCCAATGTCGCGTCGACAACGGCAAAGCCGTCCGGGCCTAAGTTATAGTCCCAACTGGACTTGTCATAGTCTCGCTTCGCCTCGTTATAGCCGGAGAAGAGGCCGTCCTGATAGGTGAAGCCCTCCTTGACGACATACGTCGCGTTGGTGAAGGCCTTCAGATACTCCCATTGCACCTTATCGTTCTGGATGCAGTAGTTGATCAGCCCGAGCAGGAAGGCGATGTCCGTTCCCTGGCGGATCGGCGCGTAAATATCCGACACCGAAGCCGAGCGCGTAAAGCGCGGGTCGACGACGATGAGCTTGGCGCCGCGGTTGGCCTTCGCCTCTGTGACCCATTTGAAGCCGCAAGGATGCGCTTCCGCGGCATTGCCGCCCATGATGACGACGAGATCCGTGTTCTTGATGTCGGTCCAGGAATTGGTCATTGCGCCGCGGCCGAATGTTGGGGCGAGACTCGCCACCGTCGGGCCGTGTCAGACACGTGCCTGGTTGTCGAACACCAGCATGCCCGCGCTGCGGACCACCTTGTAGGTCGCGAACGCGGTTTCATTGGTCGAAGCCGAGGCGGCGAGGAAGCCGGTGGTGATCCACCGGTTGACCGTCACGCCGTCATTGTTCGTCGCGACGAAGTTCTTGTCGCGATCGTCCTTCATAAGGCGGGCGATGCGGCCGAGCGCGTCTTCCCAGCTTATCGGCTCGAACTTGTCCGAGCCGGGTCTGCGGATCATCGGATGTTGCAGACGGGTCGGCGACTTGACAAATCCGAGCAGGGCCGACCCTTTGGGGCACAAGGTGCCGCGATTGGTCGGATGATCAGTGTCCCCCTCGATATGGGTGATCTCGGCCGGCTCGCCCTTTCTGAGATCGCCCTTCGAATACAAGATTATGCCGCAAGCCACCGAGCAGTATGGACAGGTGTTGCGTGTTTCGGTGGTGTTCGCGAGCTTGAACGGCCGTATAGCCGCCGCGTGTGCGGCCTCGCTATCGCCGAAGCCGAGAGCTCCAAGCGAAGTACCGGCGACACCCGCGCCTGCTGTTTGCAGGAACGCGCGTCGAGAAAGATTGATGTTCATGGGTTCCTCCCGAAGCCGATGCCCCACAAGGCAACTCGAACCAACGGTCAATCCGACTAACTAGTGTCGGACCAAATAAAATCAATGCCAAGGAACAAGGCGCGTACGGTGCAGCAAAAGTGCCCCTCCGAACCGCCTTCCTGCAACAGGTTTGTGCCCGCAAATCGGCATTGTGACCGCGACTGCGATTGACGAAAATGAACGCATTGCCATAGAGTAAGGCGTGGCGATGAAACAGCTCCCGCGGGTCGGGGCGCCTTTCGATCGATACCCAATGACGGCGATGCCTCGCACGCCGGATAGGGCCCATGGCTTTCCTAACTCAACGAAATCCGCTGAAAGCAAGCGTGCTCCAAACGTGCCATGCGTTGGGCGATCTTATTTTCCATGCCGGTTGACTTTGATCCCCACTAAAGCGTGCTAGCAGAGGAGGCTAGACGATCATGGCAATCGCCCTCTCGCCTGAAATCACCAAAGCGCCCGTTGTGCGCCTGACCAGCCTCGCCCATGGCGGCGGTTGCGGCTGCAAGCTGGCGCCGTCAGTGCTGCAGCAGCTTCTCGCCGATCCGACGGCTGCCAGCCCCTATCATCAACTTCTCGTCGGCACGGAGACCGGGGACGATGCGGCAGTTTGGCAACTCGACAGCGCGACTTGCGTCATTGCAACCACCGACTTCTTCATGCCTATGGTAGATGACCCCTACGATTTTGGTCGGATTGCCGCGACCAACGCCCTGTCCGATATCTATGCGATGGGTGGCCGGCCGATCATGGCGTTGGCCATTCTCGGCATGCCTCTCGACAAGATCCCGACGGTCATCGTCCGCGAAATCCTCAGAGGTGGCGAAGCTGTCTGCGCCGACGCCGGAATCCCGGTTGCCGGCGGCCACTCAATCGACTCGCCGGAGCCGATTTACGGCCTTGCAGTCATCGGCACCTGCCGACCCGAGGACATCCGACGCAATTCTGACGCCAGACCGGGCGACGCCTTGATCCTGACGAAAGGGCTCGGCGTCGGCATCTATTCCGCCGCCATCAAGAAGCAGGCGCTTTCCGAGAGCGGCTATCGCGAAATGATCGCCTCCACCACCCTTCTCAACCGGATCGGATCGGAACTGGCGCAGGACGCGAGCGTCCACGCCGTAACCGACGTGACCGGATTTGGCTTGCTCGGACATGCCCTCGAGATGGCACGCGGTTCCGGGTGCACGCTCATAATTTGCAGCCACGACGTGCCGCTCTTTTCCGAAGCTGCCTCGCTCACGGTCGACGGCCACGTTACCGGCGCATCGCGGCGCAACTGGGCGAGTTATGGCGACGCGATAAGCTTACCTCCCGGCATGCCCGACTGGCGACGCCATCTTCTCACGGATCCACAGACTTCGGGCGGGTTGCTGGTTGCTTGCGAGACCGACCGCGCAGCGGCGCTCGTTGAGAGGATCGTCGCGGACGGCTATCCTTCGGCTCGCATCATCGGCCATGCCAGGCCCGGCGCGCCGACAATAGTAGTAGAGGCCTGAACGACCGCTCCGCTTCCCGCCAGATGACGGGGTGCGCCCTCCAGTTCGCGGCACTCCACCTCCTGCCACCACTGGATCGGCAGGCAAAGACGCCGCCTGCCCTGTCCACGCTGGATTGGCGGCGAACGCTGCGGAAACATCAGCTCCTCTATCCGGAGAATCGTTCCACTTGGCCATGCGTTCGGAACGCGTGCTCGCCATGGTCACACCCGTGAACCACCGCGACGTGACGCTCATCGCGATGTCGCGGGCGCCCTGAGGCGACCGATCCCCCGCTCCCACCCGAAAGCTTATCACCGCTGTTCAGTGTCGATGTCCAAGCGGCGGTCGCGTCTATCGGCGGAGTACCGAATCGGCCGGGCGCAGGAGCGGTTGGTCCGCGACGGCTGTCGGCGCAGACGGTGGCCGGCTATGTCGAATATGACGAGGCGGGCGACAGCTTCTACCTCAGCCCCGAGCAGGAGCAGGTCTTCGTCAACGAGGACAGCCCCGCCTTCATAGCCGGTGCGTTCGAGGTCGTCTTGGCGCTGTGGCTCGACGGGGAGAAGGTGCGGCAGGCCTTCCGCACCGGCAAGGGACTGGGCTGGCACGACCACAGCGCCTGTTTCGCGGCACCGAACGCTTCTTCCGGACAAGCTACAACGCCAATCTGATCGGCTCCTGGTTGCCGGCGCTCGATGACGTAATCGACAAGCTGGAGCGGGGCATAGGCGAAGTCGGTGAAATGGTGGCCATAGCCGCCCAGCGAATTTCTGTCGCTCGGTATCAACTCACCGGCTACGAAATGATGCAGCGAGCGGAGCGGATCGTGGCGCTGTTGCGGCGAGCCGCAGCCTCGCGGTCAAGACTGGGGCGATGAAGCCGGCCGAGACGCACCCTTCTTAAGCGTTACTACGAGATCTCTCGACGAGATCGTTGAGTAAGGCAGATGCGTCAGGACTTCGAAGATGTCCGGTTCGGTTCCTGCTGCCGACATGGATGCGACGCTGACCTATCGCGGCCGCCTCGCTTCGGTCACTTAGAAATCGGGTGCCTCGAAGCAATTTGCCTTCAGCCATGTATTCGAGGGTCCGCTCCTGTAGCGGCTATCGGCGCGCTTCGAGATAATGCTTTCGAGCCCCATTTTTTCGATGACGCGGAAAATCGCTAGCGCACTGCCCTCGAAATACTCGCTGTACTGGAGCTTGCCGAGGCCATGCTCAACCAGTTGCCACAGCGCCTGCTTGCGTGCCAGCAGCGGCAAGGAGCCTAGATTGCGACCGTCGAGATGGAGGATGTCGAACGCGACGAACACCAGCCGGCTCGGTTCGTTCCAGATCGCGGCTTCCAGCGCAGGGCAATCGGGAGCGCCCTGCTCGCCTGGCACCATGACCTCGCCGTCGATAATGGCAGCCCGGCATGGCAGCTCGACAGCCAGCGCGATGGGCCAGTATTTCGTGGTCCAGTCACGGCCGTTTTTGCTGTAAAGACGCACGCCGCCTTGATCGATGATGATCTGCGTTAGGTAGAACCACAGGGCGGAATCATGAATCGTTAACGCTCTGGTAACCAAGCGGGATTCTGTTGGCCGGGAAGGAGACCGGCGATGGACGCAAG
>NZ_JAMYUW010000066.1:0-21487 GCF_040323315.1 Mesorhizobium sp. M0047
TGCCGATCGCCATGGAAGAGAAGCTGCGCTTCGCCATCCGTGAAGGCGGCCGCACCGTCGGTGCCGGCATCGTCGTCACCATCAAGGAATAACCGACACCGGCCTGTGCCGGTCGGGTTCGAAACGGAAAGGGCGGTCCTTGGGGCCGCCCTTTTCTTTTGCCTGGCGATCGGGTGTTCGCCTTGTCGCCCGAGTCCTGTTGCAAGCCTTTGGACCTCGTCTAGTATACATTCCAGCAAGGGGCTTCTTTCCAAATGGTCTCAGAGCGCCTTTTCCATCGGCGGGCATTGTGGTCGCTGCGGCTGATCTGCCTGCTGGCGTTGCTTGTTGCGGGACGTGCCTTTGCGGCGGATACTGCCCCGGGTCCCGGTCCGACGATGCGGTTCGTCATTGTCCGCAGCAATGCACCGGGGTGCGAGCCGATCTGCCCGGAATGGATCTCGGCCGAAGGCTCGATAGAAGCCGGAACGCCGGCCCTGTTCAAACGCATGCTGAAGACGCTTGGCGGGCGAAGCCTGCCGATCGTCGTGGATTCTCCCGGCGGCAATGTCGAGGCGGCGCTGGCGCTTGGCCGGCTGATCCGCAAGAACATGCTTGATATCGCGATAGGCAAGACGGTGTTCTCCGGTTGCCGCCCCGACGCGGACGGTTGCCATGACCGTAACAAGATTGGCGCCCCTTACCTCGGCGATATCGTTGACTACGGCGCCATGTGCAACTCCGCCTGCCCATTGATGTTTGCCGGCGGTGTCCGGCGTGTGGTTGGCGAATGGGCCTTTCTCGGCGTCCACCAGATCACCACCACCTACATCCGCACGAAATTGCAATACAGGACCACCTACCGCATCGTGGGTGGCAAGAAGAAGGTGCTCAACACAAGGATCGTCAGCCGCAAGGACGCCGGCAGCTACAAGACCTACGAGATGAGCAAGGCGGTGGAGAAAAGGCTGGCGGCCTATCTCGACGAGATGGGCATCGATCAGGGCGTGCTCGAAACGATGAAGAGCACGCCGGCCAGCGAAATCCACCAGATCGCCCTCGGCGACATGCTGACGATGAAATTGGTCACCAGCATGGATGCTGCGGACCTGTTGACCGCCGCAGGCCTGTGCAGGTCGGACCGATTGGCCGCGAATTGCCTGGAAATACCGGGGAAAAAGCCCGATGGCCTGACGACCGCGGCCAAGCCTGCCCCGCTGCCGGCGGAGCCCGAGGGCGTGCAGCGCGATGAAGACATGCGCTTCGTCGTGGTTCGCGGCGGCAATCCGCTCCGCAATCCTGATTGCCCCGAATGGATCTCGGCGGAAGGTGCGATCACGCCTCAGACCCCGCAGAAGCTGCGCCAGTTGCTCGCCACGCTTGGCGACCGGCGGCTGCCTGTCGTGATCAGCTCAAAGGGTGGCGACCTGCTTGGCGCTCTGGCGGCGGGACGGCTTGTCCGCGAAAAGAAGCTCGACGTCGCTGTTGGCCGCACTGATTTCGTCGGCTGTGACCCGGGAGAGTGGAATTGCCTGGCCAAGGAGGGCGCTTTATGCCGGGTTGAGCATCGATGCGGGAGTGGAGTGCGATTCGGCCTGTGCGCTCATGCTTGCCGGCGGGGTGAGACGGCTTGTCGGTCCCCGTGCGCGGCTTAGCCTTTACCCGATGGGACAAAAGCAGGTGGTCAAGGCCTATCTCGAGGAGATGGCGCTCGGCCCTGCTCTGTTCGCAGCGATCGAGGGGCGCTCGGTCGAGCGGCAGCTGGAACCCGGCACGATGCTGAGGCTCGGGCTGACGACGAGCTTGCAATCCGTCGACGCGCTGACCGGCGCCACCATCTGCGGCGCTGTGCCGAAACCGCAGAATTGCCGGATCCGGCCTTCCGCCAATGCCGAGGCTGAAGCGCCCGCCAAATTGTAGGGCGCCGAGGTCGAAGACTGGCCATCGAGGCAGGTTGAGCCATTCTCGACTTTTCCGCTATCGTCGCTGCTGGCGGCTACGGGGGCGGCGGAGGATCGAGAATGAGCCAGGATATCCCGACACTCTACGACTGGGCCGGCGGCGGCGAGGCGTTGAACCGGCTGACCCGGACTTTCTACGACAGAGTGGCGCAGGACCCGATCGTCGGGCCGGTGTTCAAGGCCATGTCGCCGGATCATCCCGCCCATGTCGCGGCCTTCATCGGTGAGGTATTCGGCGGACCGAAAACCTACAGCGAGCAATTTGGCGGCCATCGCGAGATGGTCATGCACCATCTGGGCAAGCATCTGACCGAGGAGCAGCGCCGCCGCTGGATCAACCTCCTTGCCGATGCCGCCGACGCGGTCGGCCTGCCTGACGATCCGGAGTTTCGTTCGGCCTTCATGGGCTATGTCGAATGGGGATCGCGGCTGGCCAAGATGAACTCCAATCTCGGCGAGACCTGCGATCCAGAGACGGAGCCGATGCCGTCCTGGGGCTGGGGCGTGCCGGGCGGGCCATATCGGCCGCCGGATCCAAAGTAGCTTTCGGTCGCCGCGGGAGGTCCCGGAGCGATGCCGAAAAACGTCAAGGTCGTGCGTTGGCGCGAGTGGGATGGCCCCAGCCCCGAACATCTGGTGCTGAGGGAACGGTGTTAAGGCGCGTTTGCTTGCAAACCACTCTTTACAGAGCGAGCGGAAGCTTTTAGGAAGCGCCTGCTGCGCCGAGATGCGCACGATACGGGCATAGCTCAGTTGGTAGAGCGGCGGTCTCCAAAACCGCAGGTCGTAGGTTCGAGCCCTGCTGCCCGTGCCATTTCTCGAAATGGCCATCGACCGATATTTCTACGGACCGACCTTTGAAAATCGGCGACACGCTTGCCATATTAGCTTACTTGGGGCATAAAGGCCTCATAGCCGGGACGGAACGACTGGATGGTTCCGAGGCGGCGTTTGGTCATAAAGCGGACACTTGCCACTTGCGTGGATCAAGAATCGGTTTTATGTAGACGAAACAGACACGCGACGCGTGGAGCTGGGAAGCCGGCTTTACGCGTCTGATTTGCATGGGCGAAATGTTTGCGCTGATTCGGCGCGAGATTGGCTCAGGCGGCACGTCCCGGCCAGCGGGATCATCCAGGGGACCCGGCCAACGGGTCTTGAAGACAGAGCGGCATATGGCTTCGAAAACCACAAATCCTTTCGTCTTTCTCCAGCAGGTTCGCGCGGAGACCGCCAAGGTGACTTGGCCGTCGCGGCGCGAAACGATGATCTCGACGGTCATGGTCCTGGCTTTCGCTGTGATCGCGATGATCTTTTTCTTCACCGCTGATCAGCTCATGGGCCTCGCGGTCGAACAGATTCTGGGCATCGGACGCTAAGTCCGGCGATTACGGAGAAGTCTTGAAATGACCGCGCGCTGGTACATCGTCCACGCCTATTCGAACTTTGAAAAGAAGGTCGCCGAGGATATCGAGAACAAGGCCAAGCAAAAGGGCCTGTCCGCCGACATCCACCAGATCGTGGTTCCGACCGAGAAGGTCGTCGAGGTTCGCCGCGGCCGCAAGGTCGATGCCGAGCGCAAGTTCTTCCCGGGCTATGTGCTGCTGAAGGCCAATCTGACCGACGCTGTGTTCTCGCTGGTCAAGAACACGCCGAAGGTCACCGGCTTCCTGGGTGACTCCAAGCCGGTGCCGATCACCGAGGCGGAAGCCCAGCGCATCCTGAACCAGGTGCAGGAAGGCGTCGAGCGGCCCAAGCCCTCGGTCACGTTCGAGATCGGCGAGGCGATCCGCGTTTCGGATGGTCCCTTCGCGTCGTTCAATGGTTTCGTCCAGGAAGTGGACGAGGAGCGGGCGCGGCTCAAGGTGGAAGTTTCGATCTTCGGGCGCGCCGTGCCTGTCGATCTGGAATTCGGACAGGTCGAAAAGGGCTGATCCGAAATCCCTGCCGCCAAGCGCGGCAGGAAAGAGCGGCGCGGAGATCGCGCGGTTCTTGAGGGCGGTGGGAGACGAGTGCGGCTTTAGCCGGCCGCATGGATCGCACCACCAGACTGCAACCGCCGGGTTTCCCAGACAGTTGGGCCGGCATAGACAAAGGCAGGAAAAGAGATGGCTAAGAAAATTGCAGGCCAGCTCAAGCTCCAGGTGAAAGCGGGATCGGCGACGCCGTCTCCCCCGATCGGCCCGGCGCTTGGTCAGCGTGGCATCAACATCATGGAATTCTGCAAGGCGTTCAACGCGCAGACCCAGGAAATGGAAAAGGGATCGCCGGTCCCGGTCGTCATCACCTACTACCAGGACAAGTCCTTCACCTTCGTCATGAAGACGGCGCCGGTGAGCTACTTCCTGAAGAAGGCGGCCAACCTGACGTCTGGTTCCAAGGAGCCGGGCAAGGTAAAGGCCGGTACGGTTTCGCGCGACAAGGTCCGCGAGATCGCAACCGCGAAGATGAAGGATCTGAACGCAAACGACGTCGAAGCGGCCATGCGTATGGTCGAGGGCTCCGCCCGCTCGATGGGTCTGGAAGTGGTGGGCTAAGATCATGGCAAAGATTGCAAAGCGTGTATCGAAGACCCGCGAAGGCATCGATCCCAACAAGGCTTATGCCCTGGGTGACGCGCTGAAGCTGCTCAAGGACCGTTCCTCGGTCAAGTTCGACGAGACCATCGAAGTCGCCATGAACCTCGGCGTCGACCCGCGCCACGCCGACCAGATGGTCCGCGGCGTGGTCAACCTGCCGAACGGCACCGGCCGCTCGGTGCGCGTCGCTGTGTTTGCGCGCGGCGACAAGGCTGACGAAGCTCGCGCCGCCGGCGCCGACATCGTCGGTGCCGAGGATCTGGTCGACATCGTCCAGAAGGGCACGATCGATTTCGATCGCTGCATCGCCACTCCGGACATGATGCCGCTCGTCGGCCGTCTGGGCAAAGTGCTCGGCCCGCGCGGCATGATGCCGAACCCGAAGGTTGGCACCGTCACCACCGACGTTGCCGCCGCCGTCAAGGCATCGAAGGGCGGCGCTGTCGAGTTCCGCGTCGAGAAAGCCGGCATCGTTCATGCCGGCGTCGGCAAGGTCTCGTTCGAGGTCACGGCTCTGGAAGAGAACATCCGCGCCTTCGCCGACGCGGTGACCAGGGCAAAGCCGGCTGGTGCCAAGGGCAACTACGTCAAGAAGGTGTCGGTCACCTCGACGATGGGTCCGGGCCTCAAGCTCGACGTCGCGACGCTCACAGCGTCCTGATACGAACATTTGGATCGGGCCGCTAAAGGCCTGATCCGCAAGTGAATTCCGGGCCTCCGACTTGTCGGCGGCCCGGTACCGGAAACCGAGAGGTTTCCGGACATCCTGTCCGAGATTGCAGGCGGCCCAGAAGCCTTAATTCGATTTGGGCCTGCATGAGACGGGTGAAGACCGGACAACGGAGCGATCGCTCCAATGAAAGGTTCGAACCGTGTTTGCCTTTTGTCTGCGCATCGCCGGCTTGACTGTCGATGTGGCGAAAGGGGGCAGGATCCTCGAGCGTCGTTCGGGAGATCCGTTACTGGATGGCCCGGCCGACAAAGGCAACCCGACGCCTGTCCCCGTTAATGGGGCAGGGGTCAACTGGAGATAGGCAGTGGACAGAGCGGAAAAACGCGAACTCGTCACGGGCCTGAACGGTGCGTTCTCGAACGCAGGTTCAGTGGTCGTGGCCCACTACGCCGGTATCACCGTCGCGCAAATGAACGACCTTCGGTCGAAAATGCGCGCCGCCGGTGGCACCGTCAAAGTCGCGAAGAACCGTCTCGCCAAAATCGCTCTTCAGGGCACGGACTCCGCATCGATCATCGAGCTGTTCAAGGGACAGACGCTGATTGCTTATTCGGAGGATCCGATTGCGGCGCCGAAGGTCGCGTCCGATTTCGCCAAGGGAAATGACAAGCTTGTCATTCTCGGCGGCGCAATGGGCACCACCTCGCTCAACGCCGACGGTGTGAAGGCACTCGCCACACTTCCGTCGCTCGATGAGCTGCGCGCCAGGCTGGTTGGCATGATCGCCACGCCGGCAACCCGGATCGCCCAGATCGTCAATGCGCCAGCGGCTTCGGTCGCGCGCGTCATCGGCGCTTACGCCCGGAAGGACGAGGCGGCATGAGGCCGTTCCTCGCTATCACAAACACACGTTCGAACCTGATGAAGGAATACAACAATGGCTGATCTCGCAAAGATCGTAGACGACCTTTCGAAGCTGACCGTCCTCGAGGCGGCCGAGCTGTCGAAGCTTCTGGAAGAAAAGTGGGGCGTTTCCGCCGCTGCTCCGGTGGCTGTTGCCGCCGCTGGCGGTGGTGCGGCCGCAGCTGCTCCGGTCGAGGAAAAGACGGAATTCGACGTCGTCCTCACCGAGGCAGGCGCTCAGAAGATCAACGTCATCAAGGAAGTCCGCGCCATCACCGGTCTTGGCCTCAAGGAAGCCAAGGACCTGGTCGAAGCGGCTCCGAAGCCGGTCAAGGAAGGCGTTTCCAAGGCCGACGCTGACAAGTTCAAGGCCCAGCTGGAAGCAGCCGGCGCCAAGGTCGACCTGAAGTAAGCGTAAAGCGGCGGACGGCCTCGCGCCGTCCGCCACTCCCTTCGCCTGGAAGGGAGGACGCGTAACGCGAGACATACGAAAACCTCTTTCCTGAGGGCCGAAAACCGGCCTTCAGGAAACGGGTTTTCTCCCGTTCTAGCCGGCAGCCTACAGGCACCGGGAAAACAGACAAAGGGTTGCCGCCAAGGTAGCCCAGCATGCAAGGCGAGCCGCGGCGAGGCTCGTCCCGAGTTTAGAGCTAAGGAGCGACGATGGCCCAGACCCAGACTTTCAATGGCCGCAGACGCGTACGCAAGTTCTTCGGAAAGATCCCGGAAGTTGCGGAGATGCCGAACCTGATCGAGGTTCAGAAGGCGTCCTATGACCAGTTCCTGATGGTGGCGGAGCCCAAGGGTGGGCGTCCGGACGAGGGACTGCAGGCCGTTTTCAAGTCGGTCTTCCCGATCTCCGATTTTTCCGGCTCCTCGATGCTGGAGTTCGTGAAGTACGAGTTCGAAGGACCGAAATTCGACGTTGACGAATGCCGTCAGCGCGACCTCACCTATGCCGCGCCGCTCAAGGTGACGCTGCGCCTCATCGTGTTCGATATCGACGAGGATACCGGCGCCAAGTCCATCAAGGACATCAAGGAGCAGGACGTCTACATGGGCGACATGCCGCTCATGACCCTGAACGGCACCTTCATCGTCAACGGCACCGAGCGCGTCATCGTCTCGCAGATGCACCGCTCGCCGGGCGTCTTCTTCGACCATGACAAGGGCAAGTCGCACTCGTCGGGCAAACTTCTGTTTGCCGCGCGCGTCATTCCCTATCGCGGTTCGTGGCTCGACATCGAGTTCGATTCCAAGGACGTCGTGCACGCCCGCATCGACCGTCGCCGCAAGATTCCGGTGACGTCGCTGCTGATGGCGCTCGGCATGGACGGCGAAGAGATCCTGTCGACCTTCTACAACAAGATCACCTATGTGCGTGCCGGCGACCACTGGCGCATTCCGTTCAACGTCGAGCGTTTCCGCGGCCTCAAAGCCGTCGGCGACCTGGTCGATGCCGACACTGGCGAAGTCGTTGTCGAGGCCGGCAAGAAGATCACCGCCCGCCAGGCAAGGGCGCTTGGCGAGAAGGGTCTCAAGGCGATCAAGGCGACCGACGAGGATCTGCTCGGCAACTACCTGGCCGAGGACATCGTCAACTACGCCACCGGCGAGATCTTCCTCGAAGCCGGCGACGAGATCGACGAGAAGACGCTGAAGGTGCTGCTCGGCACGGGCGAGGACGAGATCAAGGTTCTCGACATCGACCATGTCAATGTCGGCGCCTATATCCGCAACACGCTCAACGTCGACAAGAACGAGAGCCGCCAGGACGCGCTGTTCGACATTTATCGTGTCATGCGCCCGGGCGAGCCGCCGACGCTCGAAACCGCGGAAGCCATGTTCAACTCGCTGTTCTTCGACTCGGAGCGCTACGATCTGTCGGCCGTTGGCCGCGTCAAGATGAACATGCGTCTCGAGCTCAAGGCCGAGGACACCGTGCGCGTGCTGCGCAAGGACGACATCCTGGCCGTGGTCAGGACGCTGGTCGAACTGCGCGACGGCAAGGGCGAAATCGACGACATCGACAATCTCGGCAACCGCCGCGTGCGTTCGGTCGGCGAGCTGATGGAAAACCAGTACCGCGTCGGCCTGTTGCGCATGGAGCGCGCGATCAAGGAGCGTATGTCCTCGATCGAGATCGACACGGTCATGCCGCAGGATCTGATCAACGCCAAGCCGGCGGCTGCCGCCGTGCGCGAGTTCTTCGGTTCCTCGCAGCTGTCGCAGTTCATGGACCAGACCAACCCGCTGTCGGAGATCACCCACAAGCGCCGCCTTTCGGCGCTTGGACCGGGCGGTCTGACCCGCGAGCGCGCCGGCTTCGAAGTGCGCGACGTGCACCCGACGCATTACGGCCGTATCTGCCCGATCGAGACGCCGGAAGGCCCGAATATCGGTCTGATCAACTCGCTGGCCACCTTCGCACGCGTCAACAAGTACGGCTTCATCGAGAGCCCGTACCGCAAGATCGTCGATGGCAAGCTGACCAATGACGTCGTCTATCTCTCGGCGATGGAAGAGGCCAAGCACCATGTCGCGCAGGCCAACGCCGAGCTCGACAAGAACGGTGGTTTCGTCGACGAATTCGTCATTTGCCGCAGCGCTGGCGAAGTGATGATGGCGCCGCGCGAAAACGTCGATCTGATGGACGTGTCGCCCAAGCAGATGGTGTCGGTGGCCGCGGCCCTGATCCCGTTCCTGGAAAACGACGACGCCAACCGCGCTCTGATGGGCTCGAACATGCAGCGTCAGGCCGTGCCGCTGGTGCGCGCCGAGGCGCCGTTTGTCGGCACCGGCATGGAGCCGATCGTCGCCCGTGACTCGGGCGCCGCCATCGGCGCCCGCCGCGGCGGCATCGTCGACCAGGTGGACGCGACGCGTATCGTTATCCGCGCCACAGAGGATCTCGATCCGGGCAAGTCCGGCGTCGATATCTACCGGCTGATGAAGTTCCAGCGTTCGAACCAGAACACCTGCATCAACCAGCGTCCGCTGGTTCGTATGGGCGACCGGGTCAACAAGGGCGACATCATCGCCGACGGTCCGTCGACCGAGCTCGGTGATCTGGCGCTCGGCCGCAACGTGCTGGTCGCGTTCATGCCGTGGAATGGCTACAACTACGAGGACTCGATCCTCCTGTCCGAACGCATCGTCGCCGATGACGTCTTCACCTCGATCCACATCGAGGAGTTCGAGGTCATGGCGCGTGATACCAAGCTCGGCCCGGAGGAAATCACGCGCGATATTCCAAACGTCTCGGAAGAAGCGCTGAAGAACCTCGACGAAGCCGGCATCGTCTACATCGGTGCCGAAGTTCAGCCGGGCGACATCCTGGTCGGCAAGATCACGCCGAAGGGCGAAAGCCCGATGACGCCGGAAGAGAAGCTTCTGCGCGCCATCTTTGGCGAAAAGGCATCGGATGTGCGCGACACCTCGATGCGCATGCCTCCGGGCACCTTCGGCACCGTCGTCGAGGTGCGCGTCTTCAATCGCCACGGTGTGGAGAAGGACGAGCGCGCCATGGCGATCGAGCGCGAGGAGATCGAACGCCTCGCCAAGGACCGCGACGACGAGCAGGCCATCCTGGACCGTAACGTCTATGCGCGTCTTTCCGACGTGCTCGTCGGCAAGGAAGCGATCGCTGGACCGAAGGGCTTCAAGAAAGGCTCGACGCTGTCCAAGGATACGCTCGACGAGTATCCGCGTTCGCAGTGGTGGCAGTTTGCCGTGGAGAACGAAAAGCTCCAGAGCGAACTCGAAGCCCTGCGTGGCCAGTACGACGATTCCAAGAAGGCGCTCGAACAGCGTTTCATGGACAAGGTCGAGAAGGTCCAGCGCGGCGACGAAATGCCTCCGGGCGTCATGAAGATGGTCAAGGTCTTCGTGGCCGTGAAGCGCAAGATGCAGCCCGGCGACAAGATGGCCGGCCGTCACGGCAACAAGGGTGTCGTGTCGCGGATCGTTCCGGTCGAGGACATGCCTTTCCTCGAGGACGGCACTCATGCCGATATCGTGCTCAACCCGCTGGGTGTGCCGAGCCGCATGAATGTCGGCCAGATCCTGGAAACGCATCTGGGCTGGGCATGCGCCGGCATGGGCAGGAAGATCGGCGAGCTGATCGACACGTACAAGGCTGCCGGCGACATCAAGCCGCTGCGCAAGACGCTCGAGAGCTTCATTCCGTCCAACGACCGCAACGAGCCGGTCCGCGACTATGACGACGAGAGCATTGTTCGCCTCAGCGAGCAGATGCGCCGCGGCGTTTCGATCGCGACCCCGGTGTTCGACGGCGCGCATGAGGCTGACATCAACATCATGCTGGAGCAGGCGGGCCTGCACACCAGCGGTCAGTCGCAACTCTATGACGGACGCACGGGCGAGCCGTTCGATCGCAAGGTGACGATGGGCTACATCTACATGCTCAAGCTTCACCACCTCGTGGACGACAAGATCCACGCGCGTTCGATCGGTCCGTACTCGCTCGTCACCCAGCAGCCGCTGGGCGGCAAGGCGCAGTTCGGTGGCCAGCGCTTCGGCGAGATGGAGGTCTGGGCGCTCGAAGCATACGGCGCCGCCTACACGCTGCAGGAGATGCTGACGGTGAAGTCCGACGACGTCGCCGGCCGCACCAAGGTGTACGAGGCGATCGTGCGTGGCGACGACACTTTCGAGGCCGGCATCCCCGAGAGCTTCAACGTTCTCGTCAAGGAAATGCGGTCTCTCGGCCTCAATGTCGAGCTGGAGAACACCAAGCTCGAGGACGGCCCTATGCGGCTGCCCGACGCGGCCGAGTAAGGCAATGGCGCGCCACGGATTCCGCGGCGCGCCAATCGAATTCGACGGCCAGTGGCCGACAAAGACGGCGGGCGTTTGGCTCGCGACTAGATGCAAGGGGTTTTCGAGGACCCCGAAAAGGAGAACGGCATGAACCAAGAGGTCATGAATCTCTTCAATCCGCAGGCGCCTGCGCAGGTGTTCGATTCCATCCGGATATCGCTTGCCAGCCCTGAGAAGATTCTGTCCTGGTCTTTCGGCGAGATCAAGAAGCCGGAGACCATCAACTACCGCACCTTCAAGCCGGAGCGTGACGGTCTGTTCTGCGCGCGCATTTTTGGCCCGATCAAGGACTATGAGTGCCTGTGCGGCAAGTACAAGCGCATGAAATACAAGGGCGTCATCTGCGAGAAGTGCGGCGTCGAAGTCACGCTGTCGCGCGTTCGCCGCGAGCGCATGGGCCATATCGAGCTGGCGGCACCTGTCGCTCACATCTGGTTCCTGAAGTCGCTGCCGTCGCGCATCGGCACGCTGCTCGACATGACCCTGAAGGACATCGAGCGCGTCCTCTACTTCGAGAACTACATCGTCACCGAACCCGGCCTCACCGCGCTGAAGGAGCACCAGCTGCTCAGCGAGGAAGAGTACATGATCGCCGTCGACGAGTATGGCGAGGATAGCTTCACCGCCATGATCGGCGCCGAGGCCATTCACGACCTCCTGGCCGGCATGGACCTGGAGAAGATCGCCGGCGACCTGCGTTCGGAACTGGCTTCGACCACGTCCGAGCTGAAGCAGAAGAAGTATCTGAAGCGGCTCAAGGTCGTCGAGAACTTCATGGAATCCGGCAACCGTCCGGAATGGATGATCATGAAGGTGGTTCCGGTGATCCCGCCGGACCTGCGCCCGCTCGTCCCGCTGGACGGCGGCCGCTTCGCCACGTCGGATCTGAACGACCTCTATCGCCGCGTCATCAACCGCAACAACCGTCTGAAGCGGCTGATCGAGCTGCGCGCCCCCGGCATCATCGTGCGCAATGAAAAGCGCATGCTGCAGGAGGCCGTCGATGCGCTGTTCGACAACGGTCGTCGCGGCCGTGTCATCACCGGCGCCAACAAGCGTCCGCTGAAGTCGCTGTCGGACATGCTCAAGGGCAAGCAGGGCCGGTTCCGTCAGAACCTGCTCGGCAAGCGCGTCGACTATTCCGGCCGCTCGGTCATCGTGACCGGTCCGGAGCTCAAGCTGCACCAGTGCGGCCTGCCCAAGAAGATGGCGCTCGAACTGTTCAAGCCCTTCATCTACGCCCGTCTCGACGCCAAGGGTTACTCCTCGACCGTCAAGCAGGCGAAGAAGCTGGTCGAGAAGGAACGCCCGGAAGTCTGGGATATCCTCGACGAGGTCATCCGCGAGCATCCGGTGCTGTTGAACCGCGCGCCGACGCTGCACCGCTTGGGCATCCAGGCGTTCGAGCCGATCCTGATCGAAGGCAAGGCGATCCAGCTGCACCCGCTGGTCTGCACGGCCTTCAACGCCGACTTCGACGGCGACCAGATGGCTGTTCACGTGCCGCTGTCGCTGGAAGCGCAGCTTGAAGCCCGCGTGCTGATGATGTCGACCAACAACATCCTGCACCCGGCTTCCGGCGCGCCGATCATCGTGCCTTCGCAGGACATGGTTCTCGGTCTCTACTATCTCTCGATCGTCAACCAGAACGAGCCGGGCGAGGGCATGGTGTTTGCCGACATGGGCGAACTCCAGCACGCGCTCGAGACCAAGGCGGTGACACTGCACGCCAAGATCAAGGGACGCTTCCGCACGGTCGACGCCGAAGGCAAAGTCGTGTCGAAAATCTACGACACCACCCCTGGCCGCATGATCATCGGCGAGCTTCTGCCGAAGAATGTCAACGTGCCATACGAGACCGCCAACCAGGAGATGACCAAGAAGAACATCTCCAAGATGATCGACACCGTCTACCGCCACTGCGGTCAGAAGGAGACGGTCATTTTCTGCGATCGCATCATGGCGCTCGGCTTCAGCCATGCCTGCCGTGCCGGCATTTCGTTCGGCAAGGACGACATGCTGATCCCGGATGCCAAGATCAAGCTGGTCTCCGACACCGAGGCTTTGGCCAAGGAATACGAGCAGCAGTACAATGATGGCCTGATCACGCAGGGCGAGAAGTACAACAAGGTCGTCGACGCCTGGGCCAAGTGCTCTGAAAAGGTCGCCGACGAAATGATGGCCCGCATCAAGGCGGTCGAGTTCGAGGACAATGGCCGTCAAAAGCCGATGAACTCGATCTACATGATGTCGCACTCCGGTGCGCGTGGCTCGCCCACCCAGATGCGTCAGCTCGCCGGCATGCGCGGCCTTATGGCCAAGCCGTCGGGTGAAATCATCGAGACGCCGATCATCTCGAACTTCAAGGAAGGCCTGACCGTGCTCGAGTACTTCAACTCGACCCACGGCGCCCGCAAGGGTCTGGCCGACACCGCCTTGAAGACGGCGAACTCGGGTTACCTCACCCGTCGTCTGGTCGACGTGGCGCAGGACTGCATCGTCAACTCCGTCGACTGCGGCACCGACAAGGGCCTTACCATGCAGCCGATCGTCGATGCCGGTCAGGTCGTCGCTTCGGTCGGCCAGCGCGTGCTTGGTCGTACGTCGCTCGACGACATCACCCATCCGGTGTCGGGCGAGATCCTTGTCAAGGCCGGAACGCTGATGGACGAGCGTGACGTGGAACAGATCGAAAAGGCCGGCGTCCAGTCGGTTCGCATTCGCTCGGCACTGACTTGCGAAGTCAGGGTTGGCGTCTGCGCGGTCTGCTACGGTCGCGATCTGGCCCGCGGCACCCCGGTCAACCAGGGTGAAGCAGTCGGCGTCATCGCGGCGCAGTCGATTGGCGAGCCGGGCACCCAGCTCACCATGCGTACCTTCCACATGGGCGGTACCGCGCAGGTGGTGGACAGCTCGTTCCTTGAAGCCTCCTATGAGGGCAAGGTCGAGATCCGCAACCGCAACGTGGTGCGCAACTCCGACGGCCAGCAGATGGTCATGGGCCGCAACATGGCGGTGCTGATCCTCGACGAAGCCGGCAAGGAACGCGCCACGCACCGTCTCACCTATGGTTCGCGTATCTTCGTGGACGATGGCGACAAGGTGAAGCGCGGCCAGCGTATCGCTGAGTGGGATCCCTATACCCGTCCGGTCCTCACCGAAATCGAGGGCAGGGTGTCGTACGAGGATCTGGTCGACGGCATTTCCGTTCAGGAAACGGCCGACGAGTCGACCGGCATCACCAAGCGTGAGGTCATCGACTGGCGCTCGACGCCACGCGGCAACGACCTGAAGCCGGCAATTGCCATCCAGGACGCCAAGGGCAAGGTCGGCAAGCTGTCGAAGGGCGGCGACGCCCGCTTCCTGCTCTCGGTCGAGGCCATTCTTTCGGTCGAGCCGGGTGCACAGGTTCGCCCCGGCGACGTGCTGGCGCGTATCCCGATGGAAAGCGCCAAGACGAAGGACATCACCGGCGGTCTGCCGCGTGTTGCCGAACTGTTCGAGGCACGTCGTCCGAAGGATCACGCCATCATCGCCGAGATCGACGGCACGATCCGCTTCGGCCGCGACTACAAGAACAAGCGTCGCATCATCATCGAGCCGCATGACTCGACGCTTGAGCCGGTCGAATACCTGATCCCGAAGGGCAAGCCGTTCCATCTCCAGGACGGCGACGTCATCGAGAAGGGCGATTACATCCTCGACGGCAATCCGGCGCCGCACGACATCCTGGCGATCAAGGGCGTGGAGGCACTTGCTTCCTACCTCGTCAACGAGATCCAGGAAGTCTACCGCCTGCAGGGCGTGTCGATCAACGACAAGCACATCGAGGTGATCGTTCGCCAGATGCTGCAGAAGGTCGAGATCACCACGCAGGGCGACTCGACCTACATTCCGGGCGACCACGTCGACGTGATCGAGTTGGAGGAGGTCAATGATCGCCTGGTCGAGGACGGCAAGAAGCCGGCCGAAGGCCAGCCGGTGCTGCTCGGCATCACCAAGGCTTCGCTGCAGACGCCGTCCTTCATCTCGGCCGCCTCCTTCCAGGAGACGACCCGAGTGCTGACGGAAGCTGCCGTTGCCGGCAAGACCGACATGCTGCAGGGACTGAAGGAAAACGTCATCGTCGGCCGGCTTATCCCGGCTGGCACCGGCGGCACGATGAGCCAGATCCGGCGCATCGCCACCTCGCGCGACGAACTGATCATCGACGAGCGCCGCAAGGCCTCCGGTGTGGAAGTTGCCGAGGCGATGCTGGCCGACATGACACACGCCGCGCAGTAAGCGCGGAAGACAAGAAGAAGGAAAAGGGGCCCAAGCGGCCCCTTTTTCGCGTTCGAAGCATGTCAAAGACCTCGCCCGAATTCCGTTCAGACGCGACACGCTTTAGGCTTCCACATCCGCATCTGAGGAGAAAGCCATGAGCAAAAAGACCTGGGCCGTTGTCGACGATTATATCGTCGCCTCCCTTTTTGATTCAGACCCCGTTCTTGATGCCGTTCTGGCGGCCAACCACGATCAGGGTTTGCCTGCGATCGATGTCTCGGCCGCGCAAGGCAAACTGTTGTCGTTGCTGGTGCGTATCCGCGGCGCCAAGAACGTACTGGAGATCGGCACGCTTGGTGGGTACTCGACCATCTGGATGGCAAGGGAATTGCCCGCCGACGGCAGGATCGTGACGCTCGAACTCGATCCGCACCATGCAAAGGTCGCGCGATCGAATTTCGAGCGGGCAGGGGTGTCGGCGCGGATCGACTTGCGGGTCGGGCCGGCCCTTCAGTCGCTTGCGGCTCTGGGGGCCGAGAATGCCGGGCCGTTCGATCTCATCTTCATCGACGCCGACAAACCGAACAATCCGCACTATCTGTCCTGGGCCATGCGGCTGTCCCGGCCCGGAACCGTCATCATCTGCGACAACGTCATCCGCGACGGTGCCGTGCTGAATGACGATGGCCGCGACGCCAATGTCGAAGGCGCACGCGCTGCGTTCTCGTTCATCGGCAGCGAGAAGCGTCTTGACGGCACGGCCATCCAGACGGTCGGCGCGAAGGGCTACGACGGCTTTGCCATTGCGGTCGTCGAGTGAGATCACACCATGGTTGTCTGAATGACCCTGATATCAGATCGCCTCGTTCGTACCCACTTGTCATCGGCTGTTCGTTTGACGACCGGCTTCCCCCAATCCGTCGCTGCTTCGCAGCGCCAGCTTTCCCCCTCCGGAGGGAAAGGAAGCCGCGTTGGACGAGCGTTGGCGGCAATAGGTTAGCGCCCATTCCTCTACCCCGTCGATCGGGGGAGAGGTGGCTCGGCGTAGCCGAGACGGAGTGGGGGTCGACCTGGCACGAGCATGCATTCAAGCCAAGTCCGCGATCCCGTCGCGTGCACAAATCAGTCGAAGTACGCTTCGACCACGTTGCGCTTGCCGAGCATGAAGGCATCGGCGACATGCTGGAGCGGGGCCAGATCGACATCGGAGATGCCGGCGCGCACGATCTCGGCGAATCGTCGGTAGAGCATCGGGTACTCGGCCTCCGGCTCGTCATGAACCACCTTGCCGTCGACGGCGAGCTTCGAACCGCCGCCTGAAAGCACCATCGCGCCCTTGTCGGTCTCGGCCAGGATGTCCCAGCTTTGCGGGCCCGTCTGCAGCCAGTCGAGGTCCATCGTCACCGGCAACCCGTTCGAGGTGCGGAATGTGACGTGTGCGGCAACCGGGGATGCGCGGTTTTCGGGAAAATCGAGCGCCGCCGAAGTGATGAACATCGGCGGCAGGATGTGAGTGGCAATTGACAGCGCGTTGATGCCGGGATCGAAGACGCCGAAGCCGCCGGGGGCCCAGATCCATTCCTGGTTCGGGTGCCAGCGGCGCACGTCTTCCTTCCAGTTGATGGCGGCCGACTTGATTTTGGTCGAGTTCAGGAAGGCGCGAGCGGCCTCGACCGCCGGTGCATAGCGCGAGTGCCAGCTGGCGAACAGCGAGACGCCGTTCTGCGCGGCCAATGCCTTGAGGTTCTCGACTTCGCTGACCGTGGCGCCCGGCGGCTTTTCCAGGAAGACATGCTTCTTCGCCATCAGCGCCGTGCGCGCAGCGTCGTAGCGGAACTGCGGCGGCATGCAGAGCGAGACGGCCTCGAGCTCGGGTACGGCGTCGAGCATCGCTTCGATATCGGGGAAATTCGGGATGTTTTCCACCTTGCCGTGCCGGCTGGCAGCAGCGACCAGGCGATAGTTCTTGTCTTTCGCCAGGGCCGGCAGGTGTTGGTCGCGGACGATCTTGCCGACGCCGACGATGCCTATGTTGATGGGCTGGGACACGGCCGCTCCGTCTGTTGAATGATGGTGATGGCTTCTTATCAGAACACTTGCCCCGGGCAAGCCGACAGGCCAACGTCAGTCTTCCTCGATCTGAGCGCCGGCGTTCGTCGGCCAGGAAGCCTAGATCGCCGATTCGCCTCGGCAACCGATTCGAAAGCTGGGCCGAGGCCTGGGTTCAGATCGGCACGTCGAAGGTGACGATCGACACTTCGCCTTCGAGCGCGCCCTGGAAGGCGGAAAGATGCGGCTCTTCGTCGGGCACGCCGTCCATGTCGCCGATCTGGTCGAGCTCGGCCTCGGCGTAGCCTTCCGCGGCAAGCGATTCGAGTGCCCGGCGCACCGCCGAATCGTCGTCGGGCGCGACCAGCATGACGTGGACGCCTTCCGGTTTGCCGCCCTTTTTCTTCCACACCCGGCCGGTGATGATGGTGACCGGGCGTTCTTCATTGTCGTTCACGGGCCGATTCCTCTTGGCGATATGTGGGCGGGCGAGGGGATTGTGACTGCTCATGCGGCCTTTTCGCATGAAGAAGAGCCGCGCAACAGCGCAAAGCCGTTCACTTTGCTAAGGCTTGGCACTTTCTTCCTCGCCCTTGCAAAATTGCGAAAGAAAATTACATGCGTTTTTCGCATGGCTGCCGAGCCTTGATTGGCGCGCAATATTTGGCGCTCCGGGCTTGACGGTTCGCGGTCTTGCGAGTAGAAGCCGCCCAGTCAGAACCGATGTGAGGCTCTCCCTTCCGAAGCGACACGCTTTGGAGTTTGCCTCAAACAGGGTTCGTTTTACGAGCGAAAAGACATTTCCGGCGTGCACGAAGCGGCTTCCGCTTCCTCTGCGATTTGTTCGGGCAAGACCGCGAGGCGCGGTTTGTGGCCCGAATTTGCGTATGGAAATGACGCTTTGAGCGGCCCTGACCGGGCGAGACACGGAATTGAGAGACAAGAGGGTTTAATGCCTACCGTCAACCAGCTGATCCGCAAGCCGCGCATTGCGCCGGTGAAGCGCAACAAGGTCCCGGCCATGCAGCAGAACCCGCAGAAGCGGGGCGTCTGCACGCGCGTCTATACAACGACGCCGAAGAAGCCGAACTCGGCGCTGCGCAAGGTGGCCAAGATCCGCCTGACCAATGGTTTTGAAGTGATCGGGTACATCCCCGGCGAAGGCCACAACCTTCAGGAACACTCCGTGGTCATGATCCGCGGCGGCCGCGTCAAGGATCTTCCGGGCGTTCGCTACCACATCATCCGCGGCGTGCTCGACACGCAGGGTGTGAAGAACCGCAAGCAGCGCCGTTCGAAGTACGGCGCCAAGCGCCCGAAGTAAGGCGCTCGAAGTAAGATTTTCCGGCCTTGGCGCTGCTTGAGTGCGTCGGGCTATGAGATTGAGAGACAAAAGCCATGTCGCGTCGTCACAGTGCAGAAAAGCGTGAGATCAATCCGGACCCGAAGTTCGGCGATCTGATCGTCACCAAGTTCATGAACGCCGTCATGTATGACGGCAAGAAGTCGGTTGCCGAGACCATCGTCTATGGCGCACTCGACCAGGTCCAGTCGAAGACCAAGCAGGAGCCGGTCACGGTCTTCCATCAGGCACTCGACAATGTCGCGCCGCATGTGGAAGTGCGTTCGCGTCGTGTCGGCGGCGCCACCTACCAGGTTCCGGTCGACGTGCGCCCCGAGCGCCGCCAGGCATTGGCCATTCGCTGGCTGATCGCCGCGGCCCGCAACCGCAACGAGACCACGATGGTCGACCGCCTCTCCGGCGAGCTGATGGACGCGGCCAACAACCGCGGCACCGCCGTCAAGAAGCGTGAAGACACCCACAAGATGGCTGAAGCCAACCGCGCTTTCGCGCACTACCGCTGGTAAAGCGCGAACGAGACTGAGAGGCAGCTACGATGGCCCGCGAATACAAAATCGAAGACTACCGCAATTTCGGTATCATGGCGCATATTGACGCCGGCAAGACGACGACCACCGAGCGCGTCCTCTATTATACGGGCAAGTCGCACAAGATCGGCGAAGTCCACGACGGTGCTGCCACCATGGATTGGATGGAGCAGGAGCAGGAGCGCGGCATCACCATCACGTCCGCCGCGACCACGACCTTCTGGAAGGCTCGTGACGGCAAGATGCACCGCTTCAACATCATCGACACTCCCGGCCACGTCGACTTCACCATCGAAGTCGAGCGTTCGCTGCGCGTTCTCGACGGCGCTATCGCGTTGCTCGATGCCAACGCCGGTGTTGAGCCGCAGACGGAAACTGTCTGGCGTCAGGCCGACAAGTACCGCGTTCCGCGCATGATCTTCTGCAACAAGATGGACAAGATCGGCGCCGACTTCTATCGCTCGGTCGAGATGATCGGTTCGCGCCTTGGTGCTCACGCCGTTGTCATGCAGCTGCCGATCGGCGCTGAGACCGAGTTCAAGGGCGTTGTCGACCTCGTCGAGATGAACGCGCTGGTCTGGCGCGACGAGACGCTGGGCGCCGCCTGGGATGTCGTCGAGATCCCGGACGACCTCAAGGCTCGTGCCGAGGAATACCGCGAGAAGATGATCGAAGCCGCCGTCGAAATGGACGAGACGGCGCTTGAGAATTACCTCGAAGGCAAGATGCCGTCGAATGACGAAATCCGCGCGCTGATCCGCAAGGGCACCATCGCGGTGAAGTTCTACCCGATGTTCTGTGGCTCAGCCTTCAAGAACAAGGGCGTGCAGCCGCTGCTCGACGCCGTCGTCGAATATCTGCCGTCGCCGGCCGATGTTCCTGCCATCAAGGGTGTCGATGCCAAGACCGACGCCGAGATCGAGCGTCACGCAGACGACAACGAGCCGCTGTCGATGCTCGCCTTCAAGATCATGAACGACCCGTTCGTCGGTTCGCTGACCTTTGCCCGCATCTATTCGGGCAAGCTGACCAAGGGCATCTCGGTCGACAACACCGTCAAGGGCAAGAAGGAGCGCATCGGCCGCATGCTGCAGATGCATGCGAATTCGCGCGCCGACGTCGAAGAGGCTTTTGCCGGCGACATCGTTGCTCTGGCCGGTCTCAAGGACACGACCACCGGCGACACGCTCAGCGATCCGCTGCATCCGGTCATCCTCGAGCGCATGGAATTCCCCGATCCGGTCATCCAGATCGCGATCGAGCCGAAGACCAAGAACGACCAGGAAAAGATGGGCCTCGCCCTTCACCGCCTGGCCGCCGAGGATCCGTCCTTCCGCGTCAAGACCGACGAGGAAAGCGGCCAGACCATCATCTCCGGCATGGGTGAACTTCACCTCGACATCATCGTCGACCGCATGCGTCGCGAGTTCAAGGTCGAGGCCAATGTCGGCGCGCCGCAGGTGGCCTATCGCGAGACGATCACCCGCAGGCACGAGCAGGATTACACGCACAAGAAGCAGACCGGCGGTACCGGTCAGTTTGCCCGCGTCAAGATCGTCTTCGAGCCGAACCCGGACAGCAGCGAATTCGAGTTCGAGACCAAGATCGTCGGCGGCGCCGTGCCGAAGGAATACATCCCCGGTGTCGAAAAGGGCATCAACAGCGTCATGACCTCGGGTCCGTTCGCGGGCTTCCCGATGATCGGCGTCAAGGCGACGCTGATCGATGGCGCCTACCACGATGTCGACTCCAGCGTCCTGGCCTTCGAAATCGCCGGCCGCGCCTGCTTCCGTGAAGCCGCACCCAAGCTTGGCGTGCAGCTGCTCGAGCCGATCATGAAGGTCGAAGTGGTGACGCCGGAAGACTACGTCGGCAGCGTCATCGGCGATCTGAATGGCCGTCGCGGCCAGATCCAGGGCCAGGAAGCACGTGGCGTGGCTGTGGTCATCAACGCGATGGTGCCGCTCGCCAACATGTTCAAGTATGTCGACAACCTGCGCTCGATGAGCCAGGGCCGTGCGGCCTACACGATGCAGTTCGATCACTACGAGCCGGTCCCCACGGCGGTGGCTCAGGAAGTCCAGAAGAAATACGCGTAAGGGTTCCTTAGCCGCCGGCGTCGCCTCCCTTGCGCGATCCGGATCTGAAGAGCGAATAACAATTTCCCCCAAGCGGGTAGAATAGACGGAGAACGATTATGGCCAAAGGTAAATTCGAGCGTAACAAGCCTCACGTGAACATCGGCACGATTGGCCACGTTGACCATGGCAAGACGTCGCTGACGGCGGCGATCACCAAGTATTTTGGCGAGTACAAGCGCTACGACCAGATCGACGCTGCCCCTG
>NZ_JAMYUW010000067.1:0-20931 GCF_040323315.1 Mesorhizobium sp. M0047
CCGACCATCGTGCCGTCGACGGTGCGCTGGGTGCCGAATTGCTGGTCGCGTTCAAGCGATTGATCGAGAACCCGATGGGCATGCTTGTCTAGGAAGGGAGAGGTCTTCACGGCCTTTTCGCCTCATGATTGGCTGTTCGTGCGCTGGGGGTTGAGACGCGGTTTGATTAACGCACAGGTGGGCGCATGAAGACGGTTCTTTGCTACGGCGACTCGCTGACCTGGGGCTACAACGCCGAAGGTGGCCGCCACCCGCTTGAAGACCGCTGGCCAAGCGTGCTGCAGGCGGGGCTCGGCGGTGCCGCCGAAGTCGTTGCCGAAGGGCTCAATGGCCGCACCACGGCTTTCGACGATCATCTGGCCGGTGCCGATCGCAACGGCGCCAGGCTGCTGCCAACGGTTCTGACAACGCATGCGCCGATTGATCTCATCGTCTTCATGCTCGGCGCCAACGACATGAAACCATGGATCCATGGCAACCCGGTAGCGGCCAAGCAAGGCATCCAGCGGCTGATCGACATCGTGCGCGGCCACGACTATCCGTTCGACTGGCCGGCGCCGCAGATTCTGATCGTTTCGCCGCCTGTGGTCAGCCGCACCGACAATGCCGAATTCAAGGAAATGTTTGCCGGCGGTGACGACGCTTCGACCCGGCTGGCGCCGCTCTACGCTGCCCTTGCCGATGAGGCTGGTTGCGGCTTCTTCGACGCTGGCACCGTGGCGCAAACCACCCCGCTCGACGGCGTCCACCTGGACGCAGAAAACACGCGGAATATCGGCAAGGCGCTGACGCCACTCGTGCGCGTCATGCTGGAACTGTGAATCAAGGAGAAAATCCGTGGCTGAGAATTACGACGTCATTATTATCGGCTCCGGCCCCGGCGGCTATGTCACGGCGGTGCGTTCCGCCCAGCTCGGTTTCAAGACGGCGATCATCGAGCGCGAGCATCTCGGCGGCATCTGCCTCAATTGGGGCTGCATACCGACCAAGGCGCTGCTGCGCTCGGCCGAGATCATGCATTATTCGGATCATTTCAAGGACTATGGTCTGAAACTTGACGGCAAGGTCAGCGTCGACACGTCGGCCGTGGTCGACCGATCGAGAAAAGTCTCGCTGCGGCTCAATGGCGGCGTTGCCTTCCTGATGAAGAAGAACAAGGTCGACGTCATCTGGGGCGAGGCCAAGCTGTCCAAGGCTCCTTCCGGCGATAAATTGGGTGAGATCGTCGTATCCAAGACGGCCAAGAAGCCGATGGAGCCGCAGCCGCCGGTGCCGAAGGGCGTCAAGGCTGAGGGCACCTATGGCGCCAAGCACATCATCCTGGCCACCGGCGCCCGGCCACGTGCGCTGCCCGGCATCGAGCCCGACGGCAAGCTGATCTGGACCTATTTTGAGGCCATGGTGCCGAAGGAGATGCCGAAGTCGCTGCTGGTCATGGGCTCCGGCGCCATCGGCATTGAATTCGCCTCGTTCTACCGCACCATGGGTGCCGATGTGACAGTCGTCGAACTGTTGCCTGCAGTGATGCCGGTCGAGGACGCCGAAGTCTCGAAATTCGCGCAAAAGCAGTTCGAGAAGCAAGGCATGAAGATCATCCTAGAAGCCAAGGTGACCAAGGTCGAGAAGGGCGCCAACTCGGTCACCGCCCATGTCGAGATGAAGGACGGCAAGGTCGAGAAGATCACCGCCGACCGCATGATCTCGGCGGTCGGAGTGCAGGGGAACATCGAGAATCTCGGCCTTGAGGCGCTCGGCGTAAAGACCGAGCGCGGCTGCATCGTCATCGATGGTTACGGCAACACCAATGTGCCCGGCATCTACGCCATCGGCGATGTCGCTGGCCCGCCGATGCTTGCTCACAAGGCCGAGCACGAGGGCGTGGTGTGCGTTGAAAAGATAGCCAATTTCCCTGGCGTGCATGCCACCGACAAGCTCAAGATTCCAGGCTGCACCTATTGCAATCCGCAGGTCGCCTCCGTCGGCCTGACGGAAGCGAAGGCCAAGGCAGAGGGCAAGGACATCCGGGTTGGGCGCTTTCAGTTCGCCGCCAATGGCAAGGCCATCGCGCTCGGCGAGGACCAGGGCTTCATCAAGACCATTTTCGACAAGAAGACCGGTCAGTTGCTTGGTGCGCATATGGTCGGCGCCGAAGTGACCGAGCTGATCCAGGGCTTTGTCGTGGCGATGAACCTCGAAACGACCGAAGAAGAGTTGATGCACACCATCTTCCCCCACCCGACGCTGTCGGAAATGATGAAGGAAAGCGTGCTCGACGCCTATGGTCGCGTGCTGAACGCATGATAGATTGGCTGCACGAGACTCAATCGCTCAAGCTGCGGGATCTCGACGGCAAAGCAGTTCGTTTCCGGATGCATTTTCACTCGTGCAAGGAGAGGACATATGGACGTGAATGGCGTGGGCTGGATCGCAGCCATCATCATCGGCGGACTGGCGGGTTGGTTTGCCGAGATGGTCATGAAGAGCAACACCGGCATCTTCATGAACATTATTTTGGGCATCGTCGGCGCGATCGTACTGAACGCCATTCTGCAGGCACTCAATCTCGGTCCGTTCGGCGTCGGCTGGACTGCCTACCTGATCACCGGCTTTATCGGTGCCTGCCTGCTGATCTGGGCAGGGCGCCTGGTCCGCCGTTAACACCGCTGAATATCTGCTATGCGAAAAAGGCTGTTGCGGCATGCACCGCCGCGGCCTTTTTCTTTGGGCTGAAAAGTCTTAGATGACGTCATGACAGCGAGCGCCTGACAGGCGATCGCGAACGAACCAGGTTTCCCGATGGTCACTGTCCTCGATACGATTGCCAACGCTCCGCGCTTGCGGCATCCGGAAAAGGCGCACAAGCCGGACCAGGACGTGCTGCGCAAGCCGGACTGGATCCGCGTCAAGGCGCCGATGTCGAAGGGCTATGCCGAAACGCGCGAAATCGTGAAGTCGAACAAGCTGGTGACAGTCTGCGAAGAAGCCGGCTGCCCCAACATCGGCGAGTGCTGGGAGAAGAAGCACGCCACCTTCATGATCATGGGCGAGATCTGCACGCGCGCCTGTGCCTTCTGCAACGTCGCCACCGGAATTCCGACAGCACTCGATCCCGATGAGCCGGCCCGCGTCGCGCACGCCGTCAAGCAGATGGGGCTGACGCATGTCGTGATCACCTCGGTCGACCGTGACGATCTCGCCGATGGCGGTGCGCGGCATTTCGCCGAGGTCATCCGCGCCATCAGGGCCGCGACGCCGTCGACGACGATCGAAATCCTGACGCCCGACTTCCTGCGCAAGGATGGCGCGCTGGAGATCGTCGTGGCGGCCAAGCCCGACGTCTTCAACCACAATCTCGAAACCGTGCCGTCGAACTACCTGACGGTTCGTCCGGGCGCCCGCTACTTCCATTCGATCAGGCTGTTGCAGCGGGTCAAGGAACTCGACCCGTCGATCTTCACCAAGTCCGGCATCATGGTGGGTCTCGGCGAGGAGCGGAACGAAATCCTGCAACTGATGGACGATCTGCGTTCGGCCAATGTCGACTTCATGACCATTGGCCAGTATCTGCAGCCGTCGAAGAAGCATCATCCGGTGATCCGCTTCGTCACGCCGGAGGAGTTCAAATCGTTCGAGACGATCGGCCGGACCAAGGGTTTCCTGCTGGTGGCGTCAAGCCCGCTGACGCGCTCGTCGCATCATGCCGGCGACGATTTCGCCCGGCTGCGCGCCGCCCGGGAAGCGGCTCTCAGGAAATCGCTTTAGTGCATGTCGCCCAAAGTGACCTCGTTTTGGGAGAACGACATGCACATGCATAAGAACAAAGTATCTAAAGCGCGTCGCATGAATCTGCGTCGCCGCGACACGCTTTAGAGCCGGTTTCATGCCGAAGTTTGAAGCCACCCGCCGCGTATCCCACACGCCGGACCAGATGTTCGCGCTGGTCGCCGACGTAGAATCCTATCCGCAATTCCTGCCGCTTTGCGAGGCGCTGACCGTTCGCTCGCGCAAGGAGCGCGACGGGCGCACGGTTCTCCTCGCCGACATGACCATCGGCTACAAGGCGATCCGCGAAACCTTCACGACGCAGGTGCTGTTGAAGCCCGACGAGAACACCATCGACGTGAAATACATAGACGGCCCGTTCAAATATCTGACCAATATCTGGCGTTTCGAGCCCGACGGCGGCGCCGGCTGCACGGTCCGCTTCTTCATCGACTACGAGTTCAAGAGCCGCATTCTGGGCGCGGTTATGGGCACGATGTTCGACCGCGCCTTCCGCATGTTCTCCGAAGCTTTCGAGAAGCGTGCCGACGTCATTTACGGTGTAGCACCCTCGGCCTGACCAAGCGCGCGCAGACCCAGCTCCAACGCGTGCCGGACCGTTTCGCGGCGGATGAAATCGCGACCTTTGTCGGCAAATATCTTGCGTTCGACGGTCACGGCCTGACCGCCCAGCCCGACACAGAACCAGACCAGGCCGACCGGTTTTTCCGTGGAACCGCCGCCAGGCCCGGCAATGCCGGTGACCGCCAGAGCAAGCCCGGCGCGCGAACGGGCTAGCGCGCCTTTCGCCATTTCAATCGCCGTCTCGCGCGAAACCGCGCCGTACGTCTCAAGCGTGGTGGCGGAGACGCCGAGCATGTCGATCTTGGCTTCGTTGGAATAGGTGATGAAGCCGCGCTCGACGACGGCGGAGGAGCCGGCGATGTTGGTCAACGCGGCGATGATCATGCCGCCGGTGCAGCTTTCCGCCGTTGCCAGCATTATGCCGCGCTTTTGGCAGGCTTGCAGCAAGGCATTTGCCAGCTCGCTGCTGCTCATTCCGGCACCTCGCCGGGAAACACCACGCTGGCGGTTGCGATCGCCGCTATGCCTTCCTCGCGCCCGACAAAGCCGAGCTTCTCGTTGGTTGTCGCCTTGATCGAGATGCGGTCCGGTGAAATTGCCAGCATCTGCGACAGGGCTGCGGTCATCGCATCACGATGCGGACCGACACGCGGCGCCTCGCAGATCAGCGTGATATCGGCATTGGCGATGCGTCCGCCGCGCTCGCGCACCAGCCTTGCCGCGTGCTCGACGAATATCCGGGACGCAGCGCCTTTCCACTGCGGGTCGGTCGGCGGAAAATGCGTGCCGATGTCGCCGGCGCCGCAGGTCGCCAGCAGCGCATCGGTCAACGCGTGCAGGCCGACATCGGCGTCGGAATGGCCGGACAATTTCTTGTCGTGCGCAATGGCGACGCCGCACAGAGTGACATGGTCGCCGGGTTCGAACGCATGCACGTCGTAACCATTGCCGGTACGGATGTCGGGAAAGCGCACGCGTTCGCCGGAGAGCCGCTGGTCCGCCATCGCAATATCCCTTGCCCAGGTGAGTTTGACGTTATCAGGGGAGCCTGGAACGATATTGACCGGAATATTCGCCCATTCGGCGATCGCGGCGTCGTCGGTGAAATCCATTTTTCGCAGATGATGGGCTTTCTCGTGCGCAGCAAGTATCGGCCAGAATGGAAAGCCCTGCGGCGTTTGCGCCGTGTGAAGTCCGCTGCGGGAAACGGTTTCGCCAACCACGCCAGAGGCCGACTCACGCTTCAGCGTGTCGGCAACGGGCAGGGCAGGCAACGCCCCCTCGCGCTCGCCAATGGCAGCGATCGTGCGATCGATCAGGTCCGCGTCGACGAATGGACGGACGGCATCGTGGATCAGGACCCGCCCCGGCGCGTGGCTTCTCAGCGCAAGCAGCCCCAGCCGGACCGATGCCTGCCTTGTCGCCCCGCCCATGACGAGGATGACCCGTTCGGCGTTGGCACCCGCCGCCTCCCGGAACAACTCGTGATCGTCGGCATGGATGGCGACGACGACCTCGCTGGTTCGCGGGTGGGACAGAAAAATTTCCAGCGTGTGTGCGATGACGGCATAGCCGCCAATATGTTGATATTGCTTCGGCCCATTGGCCTGTCCGGCGCGCGCGCCGCGGCCGGCCGCAACGATCACCACGGCGACCTTGCCATCCTCACTTGAAACGCGATTTTCACTTGCGTCAGTCATGCCGACTGGTCCTAGCGCACGATCCCGAAAAGTGTAATCGGTTTTAGGAAAGATGGCGCGCTAAGTATGAAGTTCCCAAGCGTGCCATTGCCCGTGCTGAGGGACGCACGGCGCCTTGGTCGCCAGCCAAAGCCGAAGCCCGGCATTTTCCCAATTGCGCCTTAATGTGGCGTCATTCCGCGTTGCACTTTGCTGTAGTTCTGGCTAGAGAATGTGCAACGAATGAACATGCTTGGTTTTTGTGCATGGTTAACTTGACCAAATTGGCAGCGTCGCTTGACGTTGGCGGCGTGAGAATCCGCAATCGCGTGTTTCTCGCGCCAATGTCGGGGATATCAGACGAGCCGTTCCGGCAACGCGCCCACGCGCATGGCGCCGGCCTGGTCGTGTCCGAAATGGTGGCCAGCGGCGAGTTGGCCAAGAGCAGGGCCGGTTTCAACCTGCGCATACGCCACTCCGGCCTGCCGGTCCATATGGTCCAGCTTGCCGGCCGCGAGGCGGCGCACATGGCCGAAGGTGCGAGAATCGCTGCCGGTGAGGGCGCCGACATCATCGACATCAACATGGGCTGCCCGGCCAAGAAGGTCACCGGCGGTTATGCCGGCTCGGCATTGATGTTGGATCTCGACCATGCGCTGTCGCTGATCGACGCCGTTGTGGGCGCGGTCGACGTGCCGGTGACGGTAAAGATGCGGCTCGGCTGGGACGAAGGCGCGCTCAACGCGCCGATGCTGGCGCGTCGCGCCGAACAGGCCGGCGTCAAGATGGTGACCGTGCATGGCCGCACGCGCTGCCAATTCTATCAAGGCAAGGCCGATTGGCGCGCCATCGCCCGCGTCAAGGAAGCCGTGTCCATTCCTGTCGTTGCCAATGGCGATGTCTGCTCCCCGGCGGAAGCTGCCGACATTCTCGATCAATCCGGCGCTGACGCCGTCATGGTTGGCCGCGCGCACTATGGCGCGCCCTGGATCGCAGGCGGCATTGCTGCGGCCGCACGGAACGAGACTGTGCCCGGCATGCCCGACAATCGGCAAGCTTTGGCCGCTTACATCGTCTCCCATTACGAGGACATGCTGGCGCTCTATGGCCTCGAGAGCGGCCTGCGCCAGGCGCGCAAGCATCTTGGATGGTATCTTGATCGTCATGCCAACGGTGTCGCTGACGACGACAGCCGAAAAGCTATTTTGACCGCATTGGAGCCCGCGCGCGTCATTGCCTTGCTGCGCGATGTGTTTTCGCGCGATCCGCAACCCCTGAACCTGCGGAGCGCCGCATGAATGCCGCCGCTGCCCAAAGCGCTGAAATGGCGGATGCCGCCCAGATCGTGCTCAACACCATCCGTCGCCCGGTGATCATGATCAGCGAGGAAGGGTTCATCACCTTCGCCAACGCCGACGCGGAAGACTTCTTTCGCTCCAGCGCAACCATGCTGGCGCGCAACACACTGTCTAAACTCATTCCATTCGGCAGCCCGCTGCTGACGCTGGTCGATCAGGTGCGCGAGCGCCGGGCTCCCGTCAACGAGTACCGGGTCGACGTGTCGTCGCCGCGCCTCGGAATCGAGAAGGTCGTCGATCTCTACGTCGCGCCGGTGTCGGAATATCCTGGCTCCGTCGTGGTGATGTTCCAGGAACGGTCGATGGCCGACAAGATCGACCGGCAGATGACGCATCGCGGCGCGGCCCGCTCGGTCACCGGCCTGGCGGCGATGCTTGCCCATGAGATCAAGAACCCGCTTTCCGGCATCCGCGGCGCTGCCCAGTTGCTCGAACTGTCGGCTTCCGACGAGGATCGCGCGCTCACGCGGCTGATCACCGACGAGACCGACCGCATCGTGTCGCTGGTCGATCGCATGGAAGTGTTTTCCGATGAGCGGCCGATCGATCGCTATCCCGTCAACATCCATGTCGTGCTCGATCATGTGAAGGCAATTGCCAAGAACGGTTTTGCCAAGAGAATCAAGATAATGGAGGATTACGATCCTTCATTGCCTCCGGTGTTTGCCAACCGTGACCAACTCATCCAGGTGTTCCTCAACCTGGTCAAGAATGCTGCTGAGGCGATCGGCAGCGATCCTCAGGGCGAGATCGTGCTGTCGACCGCCTTCCGGCCGGGCATCCGCGTTTCCGTTCCGGGCACGCAGGACCGCGTATCGCTGCCGCTGGAATTCTGCGTGCGCGACAATGGCTCCGGCGTCTCGGAAGATATTTTGCCGATCCTGTTCGACCCGTTCATCACCACCAAGCCGAACGGCTCGGGGTTGGGGCTGGCGCTGGTCGCCAAGATCGTCGGCGAGCATGGCGGCATCATCGAATGCGAATCGACGCCGCGCGGGACCACATTCCGCATCCTGATGCCAGCTTGGAAAGAAACGTCATACGGCGCCGATGAAGACGGTGAAGGAGACCGCAAATGACCGTTCGCGGCAATATTCTCGTCGCCGACGACGATGCGGCGATCCGCACCGTCCTCAACCAGGCGCTTTCACGCGTCGGTCACGAGGTGCGCGTCACCTCCAACGCCTCGACATTATGGCGCTGGGTGGCGGCTGGCGAAGGCGATCTGGTCATCACCGATGTGGTGATGCCGGACGAAAACGCGTTCGACATGTTGCCGCGCATCAAGAAGGCGCGGCCGGAACTGCCGGTTATCGTCATGAGCGCCCAGAACACCTTCATGACGGCGATCCGCGCATCCGAAACCGGCGCCTATGAATATCTGCCGAAGCCGTTCGACCTGACCGAACTGCTCAACATCGTCAACCGGGCGCTTTCCGAGCCGCGGCGGCCGAAGATCGATGCGCGGCCGGAAGAACAGCCAGACGCCATGCCGCTGGTCGGCCGCTCGGCCGCCATGCAGGACATCTACCGCATGCTGGCGCGCATGATGCAGACCGACCTGACGGTGATGATTTCGGGCGAGTCCGGTACCGGCAAGGAACTGGTGGCGCGCGCGCTGCATGAATATGGCCGCCGTCGCGGCGGCCCATTCGTTGCCATCAACATGGCGGCGATCCCGCGCGATCTGATCGAATCGGAACTGTTCGGTCACGAGAAGGGCGCCTTCACCGGCGCGCAGAACCGCTCCACCGGTCGCTTCGAGCAGGCCGAAGGCGGCACGCTGTTTCTCGACGAGATCGGCGACATGCCGATGGAAGCACAGACGCGCCTGCTGCGCGTCCTGCAGCAGGGCGAATACACGACGGTTGGCGGACGCACACCGATCAAGACCGACGTGCGCATCGTTGCCGCCACCAACAAGGATCTGCGCACGCTGATCAACCAGGGGCTCTTCCGCGAGGATCTCTTCTATCGCCTCAACGTTGTGCCGCTCCGGTTGCCGGCGCTGCGCGAGCGCTCCGAGGATGTGCCGGATCTTGTCCGCCACTTCTTCAAGCTCGGCGAGATGGAAGGTCTGCAGACCAAGCGCATCTCCTCGGGCGGCATCGAACTGATGAAGCGCTATCCCTGGCCTGGCAATGTGCGCGAACTGGAAAACCTCGTTCGCAGGCTCGCCGCGCTCTATTCGCAGGACGAGATTTCCGCTGAGATCATTGAGGCCGAGCTCAAGACCGGCGAACGTCCGGTGGTACCGGGCGGCGGCAACCTCATTCCCGACGACCTGTCGATCGGCCAGGCGGCCGAGCATTTCCTGCAGCGCTATTTCGCCTCCTTTGCCGGCGATTTGCCACCCGCCGGCCTCTACCAGCGCATTCTGGCCGAGGTCGAGTACCCGCTGGTCCTGGCCTCTATGACGGCCACCCGCGGCAATCAGATCAAGGCCGCCGAATTGCTGGGCTTGAACCGCAACACGCTGCGCAAGAAGATCCGCGAGCTCGGCGTCAACGTCTACAAATCGTCGCGGCAGGGCTGAGCCCATCCGAGCCCCGCTCTCTTTTCAGGGGACCGGCTCGCGAAAGATTTCCGTCTCGGTCACACTTGTTGCATAATCGCCACAATGCGTTGCATACATCCGACGCAATCATGGCTCTAGACGGCGACATGGCTTCGCAGGCACCGAAAAAAAAACAACAGCTGTTCAGCGAACCCGGCACGCGTGACGGTCGCCGGCTGCTGGCATTGCCCGGCGTCGTCGCGGTCGTCGGCGCGCTGGTGACGGCGGCGATCTCGTTCACCATCCTCGTCGGCGCCACGCCGATCACGCCGAACGAATCGACGACGCTGGCGCTGATTGCCCTCAACGCCGCTTTCGTCCTGTTCCTCATTGCGCTGGTTGGGCGTGAAGTCCACCGCATCCTGATGGCGCGCCGGCATGGCAAGGCCGCCTCGCGGCTGCATGTGCGCATCGTCGCCATGTTTGCTCTGGTCGCCGCCATTCCCGCCATCATGGTTGCCATCATCGCATCGATCACGCTCGATATCGGCCTCGACCGCTGGTTCGAGATCCGCACCAAGACGATCGTCAATTCGTCGCTGTCGATCGCCGACGCCTATGTCCAGGAGAATGCCCGCAACCTGCAGGGGACGACGCTGTCGATGGCCTATGATCTCGACTCGTCGCGCTCGCTCTACGGTCTCGATCGCACGGGTTTTCTCGATCTGATGAACAAGGAAGCAGTGGGCCGGTCGCTGGCCCATGCGGCGCTGATCAAGCCCGACGGCTCGTTCGTCATGAGCGCCAAGACCGATACGGATTTCGCCATGCCCGAGCCGCCGGAAGGCGCCGTGGCCAGCGCTTCCGACGGCAAACCGGTGCTGATCGAACCGAAAACGCGCAACATCATGGGCGCCATCGTCAAGCTGCGCGAGATCGAAGGGCTCTATCTCTACACCATTCGTCTCGTCGATCCGGAAGTGATCAAGGCGCGGCAGATCGTCAGGTCCAACACCGACGAATATCGTGGGCTGGAAGACAACCGCCGCACCTCGCAGGTGGCCTTTGCGCTGCCCTATCTGTCGCTGACGTTGATCATCATCCTGTCCGCCATCTGGACCGGTATCGCTGTCGCCGACCGTCTGGTGCGCCCCATTCGCCAGCTTATCGGAGCCGCCGACGAGGTGGCGACCGGCAATCTCGATGTCGCGGTTCCGGTCAGGCCATCGGATGGCGATGTCGCCTCGCTCGGCGATACGTTCAACAAGATGCTGCTCGAATTGAAATCGCAGCGCAACGAGATCCTGTCCGCAAAGGACCTGATCGACGAGCGCCGCCGCTTCTCGGAAGCGGTGCTTGCCGGCGTCACCGCTGGCGTCATTGGCGTCGATCCCTATGGCATCGTCACCATCGTCAACCGCTCGGCCGAGGCGATGCTGGCCATTTCAGCCAGCGCCGCCCTTGGGCAGAACCTGTCCTCCGTGCTGCCGCATGTCGGCCGCGTCTTCGAGATCGGCCGCAAGTCCGGCAAGCCTGTCTACCGCGAGCAGGTGACCTTCTACCGCGCCGGCGCCGAACGGACCTTCAACGTGCAGATCACCATCGAAGCCGGCGACGACGGCTCGGAGGAAAAATCCTATGTCGTGACGGTCGACGACATCACCGACCTGGTTCAGGCGCAGCGTTCCTCCGCCTGGGCCGATGTGGCACGGCGCATCGCACACGAGATCAAGAATCCGCTGACGCCGATCCAGCTCTCGGCCGAGCGCATCAAGCGCCGCTACGGCAAGGTGATTACCGAGGACCGCGAGGTTTTCGACCAGTGCACCGACACGATCATCCGTCAGGTTGAGGATATCGGCCGTATGGTCGACGAATTCTCGGCTTTCGCCCGCATGCCAAAGCCCGAGATGAAGGCTATCGACCTGCGCGAATCGTTGCGCGAGGCCTCGTTCCTGGTCGAGGTCAGCCGCGCCGACATCACTTTCGAGCGGGTATTCGGCACCGAGCCGCTCAAGGGCACCTTCGACAGCCGTCTGATGGCGCAGGCTTTCGGCAATGTGATCAAGAACGCCGCCGAGGCGATCGACGGATTGGAACAGACGGATGGTTCGCACGGCATAATCCGGATTCAAGCCGGGCGCCAGAATGGCGCGATTCGCATCGACGTCATCGACAATGGCAAAGGCCTGCCGCGCGAAAATCGCCAGCGGTTGCTCGAGCCCTATACGACGACGCGCGAGAAAGGCACCGGGCTTGGCCTCGCTATCGTCAAGAAGATCGTGGAGGACCATGGTGGCAGGCTGGAACTTCACGATGCGCCCCCAGATTTCCACGACGGACGCGGCGCGATGATCAGCATCATCCTGCCGCCTGCGGCTGCCGCGTCTCCGCGCGGCGATAGCAGGACTGAAAACGAACGAGAAACTGAAAAGGTCGGTAATGGCGTCTGATATTCTCATCGTCGATGACGAGGAAGACATCCGTGAACTCGTCGCGGGCATCCTGAGCGACGAAGGTCACGAAACCCGCACCGCATTCGATGCCGACAGCGCGCTGGCGGCGATCGCCGATCGGGCGCCGCGGCTGATTTTCCTCGACATCTGGCTGCAGGGCTCGCGCTTGGACGGGCTGGCACTGCTCGACGAGATCAAGACGATGCACCCGACCTTGCCGGTGGTGATGATCTCAGGCCACGGCAACATCGAAACGGCGGTCTCCGCCATCCGCCGCGGTGCCTATGATTTCATCGAAAAACCATTCAAGGCCGACAGGCTGATCCTGATTGCCGAGCGTGCGCTCGAGACCTCGAAACTGCGGCGAGAGGTTTCCGACCTCAAGCTGCGCAGTGGCGAAACCTTCGATCTGATCGGCATGTCGTCGGCGATGAGCCAACTGCGCCAGACTATAGAGCGCGTTGCCCCGACCAACAGCCGCGTGATGATCATCGGCCCGTCAGGCTCGGGCAAGGAACTAGCCGCGCGCGCCATCCACACGCTGTCGGCGCGTAAGGGCGCACCTTTCGTAACGCTGAGCGCCGCCAACATCACGCCCGAGCGCATGGAGATCGAGCTGTTCGGCACCGAATCGAACGGCGTCGAGCGCAAGGTCGGCGCGCTCGAGGAAGCCCATCGCGGCATCCTCTACATCGATGAAGTCGCCGACATGCCGCGCGAGACGCAGAACAAGATCCTGCGCGTGCTGGTGGAGCAGCAGTTCGAGCGGGTAGGGGGCACCAAGCGCGTCAAGGTCGATGTTCGCATCATCTCCTCGACCTCGCAGAATCTCGAAGCGATGATAGCCGACGGGCGTTTCCGCGAAGATCTCTATCACCGCCTGGCGGTGGTTCCGGTCATGGTGCCGGGACTGTCCGAGCGGCGCGAGGATATTCCCTATCTCGTCGACAATTTCATGAAGCAGATCGCGCGCCAGGCCGGCATCAAGCCGCGCCGTATTGGCGATGACGCGCTGGCGGTGCTTCAAGCGCATAACTGGCCTGGCAACGTCCGCCAGCTGCGCAACAATGTCGAGCGCCTCATGATCCTGGCGCGCGGCGACAACATCGATGCACCGATCACCGCGGACCTGTTGCCGGCCGAGATCGGCGATGTCATGCCGCGCACGCCGAATCAATCCGACCAGCACATCATGGCGCTGCCGCTGCGCGAGGCGCGTGAACAGTTCGAGAAGGACTATCTGATCGCCCAGATCAACCGGTTCGGCGGCAACATCTCGAAAACCGCCGAGTTCATCGGCATGGAGCGCTCCGCCCTGCACCGCAAGCTGAAGTCGCTGGGCGTCTGAACGCGACGTCCGGCCAGCCGCGCCTGGGCCAACCATTTGCCGGTTACGGCGGCGGCGGAATCGCATAAGAAAGCCCGAGAATTCCTGAGGGGTTGCCAATGCCGCGCATTGCCTATGTCAACGGCCGCTACGTCACTCACGCGGATGCTGCCGTGCATATCGAGGACCGCGGTTATCAGTTCGCCGACGGCGTCTATGAGGTCTGCGAGGTGGCGCGCGGCTTCATCGTCGACATGCCGCGCCATCTGGCCCGGCTGAACCGCTCCCTGACCGAATTGTCGATCGCCTGGCCGGTCACCTCTCACGTGCTGCCGCTGATCCTGCGCGAGGTGGTCAACCGCAACCATGTCGCCAACGGCCTGGTCTACGTCCAGGTGACGCGCGGCGTTGCCAGCCGCGACTTTGTCTTCCCGTCCGCCGACACCAAGCCGTCCCTGGTGGTCACCGCTAGGAAGGCCGATCCCGCCTCTGGTGCAAAACGCGCTGAAACCGGCATTGCGGTCATCACAGTGCCGGAGAACCGTTGGGACCGCGTCGACATCAAGAGCGTCGGGTTGCTGCCCAATGTATTGGCCAAGCAGAAGGCCAAGGAAGCCGGCGCCCAGGAAGCGTGGTTCGTCGACACCGACGGCAACGTCAAGGAAGGCGGCTCGTCCAATGCCTGGATCGTCACCCGGGATGGCGTCCTGGTTACCAGGCCGGCCGAGCATGGCATCCTGCGCGGCATCACCCGCACGACCATGTTTGAAGTGGCGGCCAAGCTCGGCGTGAAGATAGAGGAGCGCGGCTTTTCTGTCGCCGAGGCCAAGGCGGCACGCGAGGCGTTCATCAGCTCCGCAACGACAATCGCCATGCCGGTTGTGGCCATCGACGGCGATACAATCGCCAATGGGCACCCCGGCTCGATAACACTTTCGTTGCGACAAGCCTTTTTTGACATTGCGGAAAAAAGTCCAGCCTGATAACCGCACAGGTGGAATGAACATCAATTTATCTCGTTCTGCTTGTCGTTGCTGACGACAAGACGGTGTTTGTGAGCTTGACATGCGCCTGTTAATTTGGCGCATTGGCTTGCAAACCGAAGGGGATCGGCGAAAGACAAGAACAATGGCGGAACGATCGCAAAACCTTCAGGACCTGTTCCTGAATTCAGTTCGCAAGAGCAAGAATCCGCTCACCATCTTCCTCATCAACGGCGTGAAGCTGACCGGCGTGGTCACTTCGTTCGACAATTTCTGTGTCCTATTGCGCCGTGATGGTCACTCCCAGCTCGTCTACAAGCACGCCATTTCCACGATCATGCCGAGCCAGCCGGTTCAAATGTTCGATGGCGAGGAAAGCCAGGGCGCCTGATTGGCACGTGAGAAAGACGCGGACGATACCGTTCGCGGAAAACCAGCGCATCATCCAGGGACGGAAGCCGAGGGCCCGACCCGGGCCGTTGTCATTGTGCCCGTCCTTACCCGCCACCAGCGCAACGAGGACGAGACCAACCGTCCACGGCTGATGCGTTCGGCCGACGCTCGCCACGACGAGGCCGTAGGCCTTGCCCGCGCCATCGACCTTGATCTGATCCATACCGCGGTGGTGACCGTCAACGATCCGCGCCCCGCGACGTTGCTCGGCAGCGGCAAGGTCGCCGAATTCGCAGAAATCGTCAAAGAGGGACATGCGGAAGTGGTCGTCGTCGACCATCCGCTGACTCCGGTGCAGCAGCGCAATCTGGAGAAAGAGTTGAACGCCAAGGTGCTGGATCGGACCGGGCTGATCCTCGAGATATTCGGCGAGCGCGCGCGCACCAAGGAAGGCACGCTGCAGGTCGAGCTCGCCCATCTCAACTACCAGAAGGGTCGCCTTGTACGCAGCTGGACCCACCTCGAACGTCAGCGCGGCGGCGCCGGCTTCCTCGGCGGCCCCGGCGAAACGCAGATCGAATCCGACCGGCGGCAGCTGCAGGAAAAGATCATCAAGCTGAAGCAGGAGCTGGAAACGGTGCGCCGCACGCGCGACCTCCACCGCGCCAAGCGCAAGAAGGTGCCGTTCCCGGTGGTGGCGATCGTCGGCTATACCAACGCCGGGAAGTCGACGCTGTTCAATCGGCTGACCGGAGCAGACGTGCTGGCGCAGGACATGCTGTTCGCGACGCTCGATCCAACGCTTCGGCGTGTGCGCCTGCCGCACGGCACGCCGATCATTCTTTCGGACACGGTCGGCTTTATTTCGGACCTGCCAACGCATCTGATCGCGGCTTTCCGTGCCACCCTGGAAGAGGTCGTCGAGGCCGATCTCGTCATCCATCTGCGCGACATTTCCGATCCGGACACGGCGGCCCAGGCCGAGGATGTCGAGCGCATCCTCGCCGACCTCGGCGTCGACGCCGGTGATGCCAAGCGGATCATCGAGGTCTGGAACAAGATCGACCTGCTTGACGAGGGCAACCGCAGCCGGCTGCTTGCCGACAGCGCCGACGCCAGCAAAGCCCCGCCGATCGCCATTTCGGCGGTGACCGGCGAGGGTATCGACTCGCTGAAGGCGATCATCGAAACGCGGATGGCGGGCGAGCTCGAAGACCTGACGGTAACGATCGAGCCGGCGCAGTTCGGCCTTGTCGACTGGCTCTATCGCAATGGCGATATCGTTTCGCGAAGCGACAATGATGATGGCAGCGCCACCATCTCGCTCAGGGCCACGCAAAGCGCCCGCGAAGAGATCGAAAGCAAATTGCGTCGCAAAAATAACGGGTAAGGGAACCTACTTCGCGGTTTTTGCTTCCTGCCAGAGCGCTTCCATTTCGGGCAAGGTCGCCTTCTCCAGCGTGCTACCGGATTTCTCAAGGGCCTGTTCGACATAATGGAAGCGCGAGCGGAATTTTTCGTTGGTGCCGCTCAGCGCCGCTTCGGAATCGACCTTCAAGTGGCGACCGAGATTGACGACGGCAAACAGCATGTCGCCGAACTCGTCCTTGATCGAGGCCGTTTCGCCCTTGGCCAGCGCCTCGCGCAATTCGCCGATCTCTTCCTCGATCTTGTCGAGGATGGGGGCTGCCTCGCTCCAGTCGAAGCCGACGCGGGCGGCCTTCTCCTGAAGTTTCAGTGCCCGCGTCAGCGCGGGCAAGGCGACCGGCACGCTGTCCAGAAACCCCTTGCCGTTATCTTCCGGGTCGAGGCCGCGGGCGAGGCGGGCTTGTCGTTTCTCGGCCTTCTCCTCGGCCTTGATCTTTTCCCACATGCCCTTCGCCATGCCGGCGCTGCGGGCCTTTTCGTCCCCGAAGACGTGCGGGTGGCGGCGGATCATCTTGGTGGTGATTGCCTTGACCACATCGCCGAAGGCGAATTCACCCGCCTCTTCAGCCATTTGCGCGTGGTAGACGACCTGAAGCAGGAGGTCGCCGAGTTCGTCGCGCAGGTCATCGAGGTCGCCGCGCGCGATGGCGTCCGCCACCTCATAGGCCTCCTCGATCGTATAGGGGGCGATAGTCGAGAAATCCTGTTCGATGTCCCAGGGACACCCGGTCTTTGGGGCTCGCAGCGCCGCCATGATCTCGATCAGGCGCGAAATGTCTTTCGATGGCGTCATCTAGAGCTATTCCAGGAAAAGTGTGAAACGGTTTTCTGTCCGGAATTGCGTCAGTCTATCGAATGCTGTCCCGCGGCCGGCCGCGCGGCCAACGCTGTCAGCCGGCGCGGGAACCTTGTCCACAAGTGAGCCGCCTCAGTCGAGGACAGAGACGATCGCCTTGGCGAGTTCGTCCATTCCATCCTCGGGCAGGCCGGCAACATTGATGCGGCTGTCGCCGACCATGTAGATGCCGTGCTCGGAACGCAGTCGTTCGACCTGCGCTTCCGTGAGGCCAAGGCGGGAGAACATGCCGCGATGATTGGCGACGAAATCGAAACGGTCGGAATTGGACTGACGCCGCAGTGCCTCGGCGAACTGGACACGGAGTCTCAGCATGCGCAGGCGCATCTCTTCGAGTTCGGCCTCCCAGTCCGCACGCAAGGCGGCGTCTTCGAGCACGATGCGCACGGCGGCAGCACCGTGGTCCGGTGGCATCGAATACATGGCGCGCGCCGCCGACAGCATCTGGCTCATCGCCACATCGGCCTGGGCGCCGTCCCTGGCCAGGATCATCGCCGCGCCGACACGGTCGCGGTAGACGGCAAAATTCTTCGAGCAGCTCGAGGCGACGACCATTTCGGGAACTTTCGTGGCCAGCAGGCGCAAACCGAGGGCATCGGCCTCGAGGCCATCGCCAAAGCCCTGATAGGCGATGTCGACAAATGGCAGCAACTCGCACTCGACGACCAGCTCGGTTACGGCCGCCCACTGTGCCGCGTCCAGATTGGCGCCGGTCGGGTTGTGGCAGCAGCCGTGCAGCAACACCACGTCACCCTTTCTTGCCGTTCGCAACGCCGCCAGCATGTCGTCGAAGCGCACTGTGCCCGAGGCGGCATCGAAATAGGGGTATTCACGGATCTGCAGGCCGGCAGCACGCATCACCGGCATGTGGTTCGGCCAGGTCGGGTCCGACAGCCAGATGGTCGCGTCCGAGCGTGTCCGCTTGAGCAATTCCGCCGCCAGCCGCAGCGCGCCGGAGCCGCCGGGCGCCTGTGCCGCGCGGATGCGCGTCATGTCGGCGCCGGGGCCGAAGGCGAGCTTGGCCATTACCGTGTTGAAACCGATATCGCCGGCAAGGCCGAGATAGGTCTTGGTGTCCTGCCCCTGCAGCAGCCGCTTTTCGGCTTCGCGCACCGCCCGCATGACCGGCGTCTTGCCGTCGCGATCCTTGTAGACGCCGACACCGAGGTCGACCTTGTCGGGCCGCGGGTCGGCGCGATAAAGGCCGATCAGGGCCAGGATCTTGTCGGCGGGGGCGGGCTGCAGGGCTTCAAACATCGATACGGCTCCAATGGCCGGCGGATTGATACGCAAATCGGTTGCGTTTCGCCAGCGCTTTTCCCGCCGCTTCAGGCTGCACAAGCTTTCTGGGGCGAACGATGTCCTCAAGCCAACCCGGTAAAAAATTGGCGGGGCAGGGATTAAATTCCCCACATGCTCCGTAAACAGGACATGAAACCGTCGATGCCACGCTTTGACGTCTTAGGACAGCTCGGTTCGCTACGCCGTTACGCGCGCTCGCTGACGCGCGACAGCACGGATGCCGAGGATCTCGTCCACGACGCGCTGGTGCGTGCCTATGAGCGGCGCGGCACCTTCCGCTCCGGTGGAAACCTGCGCGCTTGGCTGCTGTCGATCGTCCACAACACTTTCATCGACAGAATGCGATCGCGCGGGTCGGAAGCCACGCGCCTCCAACAGGCCGGATATCTTGTCGATGGCAGCACGCCGGCGCCGCAGGAACATTCGGTGCGCCTGGCTCAAGTGCGCGAAGCCTTTTTCAGCCTGCCGGAAGAACAGCGCTCAGCGCTGCATCTTGTCGCCATCGAGGGGCTGTCCTACCAGCAGGCCGCCGATGCCAGCAGCGTGCCGCTGGGAACGTTGATGTCACGCATCGGCAGGGCGCGCGCCGCATTGCGCGAGATGGAGGCGGCGCCCGCGAAGACGAAGAACCACCTTAGGATCGTTGGAGGCCCGTCGTGACAGCAGCTGTCGATCCCGTGACCGATATCGACCTCGACGCCTATGTCGACGACCAGATCGACGTCACCCGCCGAATCGAGGTCGAGGCATTTCTGTCGGCCCGGCCGGAAGCAGCGGCGCGCGTGATGTCCGATCTCCGCACCCGCGATGAACTGCGCGTGGCGCTTGCCGGCCCCAAGGGCATGGCGCGACCAGCGACCGCCGATGCCGCGCGGCGGCTGGAGAGGGGGCTTGCCCGCGGCCGCATCTTCGGTGTGTTGCAGCGCGCGGCGGTGGTTGCCGTCTTCGCCGCCGCCGGCTGGCTGGCGAATGGCATCATCGGGCCGATGTCGGTGACCAAGGTCGTCGCCTCGCCACAGCCGCCTGCCTATGTCGATGAGGCGGTGCGGGCCCATAGAACGACGCTGGTGCGCGAAAGCATGCCGTCGCAGCCGGAAGCGCCCGATTACGACGCCGGCGAGATCCGTGCCGCGACCGCCATCGTCATGCCGTCGCTGCCAACGGACTGGAAAGTCCGCGACGTGCAGATCTACCCGTCGCGCTTTGGGCCGAGCGTCGAGATGGCGGTCGAGACGAAAGACATGGGGCTGGTGTCGCTATTCGCGATCAGGCCTGGAACCTTCGACGTCGTCAAGCCGACCATCGCGCCCTTGGGCGACATTTCGTCGGCCTACTTCCAGATCGGCGAGGTCGCCTATGCGGTGGTCGGACGAAGCGAGGTCCACGACCTCGATCGCGCCGCCGAGACGCTCGCCAACACGCTTTACTGATCGATCCACCCTTACCGACCGATCTAGAAAGGAGAATGCAAATGAACACGCCCAACCTGGGATACCGCGTCGGCACCGGCGCCCAAACCAGAGCCATTTTTGACGAGGGGCTGCGTCAGCATATGCTGCGCGTCTACAACTACATGGGCGTCGGCCTGGTGGTCACCGGCCTCGTTGCCTTGATGATCTCGTCGACGCCGGCGCTCTATGTGCCGATCTTCTCCAGCCCGCTGAAATGGGTGGTGATGCTGGCGCCGCTCGCCTTCGTCTTGCTGTTCTCGTTCAAGATGCAGACAATGTCGGCGGCCAGCGCCCAGGCGATGTTCTGGGCCTTCTGCGGGGTCATGGGCCTGTCGCTCGCCTCGGTATTCCTGGTCTTCACCGGAACCAGCATCGCGCGCACTTTTTTCATCGCCGCCACCATGTTCGGCGCCACCAGCCTCTACGGCTACACGACCAGGCGCGACCTCACCCAGTTCTCGTCGTTCCTGATCATGGGCCTGATCGGCGTGGTGATTGCCAGCATCGTCAACATTTTCCTCGGCTCGACCGCGCTGCAGTTCGCCATCTCGGTTATCGGCATCGCCGTGTTCATCGGCCTGACCGCCTGGGACACCCAGACGATCAAGGAGCAGTATGCCGAGAATTTCGACGGCGAATCGCGCCAGAAGCTGGCCGTCTTCGGCGCCTTGTCGCTCTATCTGAATTTCATCAACATATTCCAGCTGCTGTTGAATTTCACCGGCGAGCGCGAGTAACGCCGTTCCAGCGGGCCAGCCCGCTCAACCAGAAAGGGCAGGCCCCGCGTGCGGGGTGCTGAAATTACCATCCGGGGGCCGGCGAATAATTACAAAACCAGCGGTATGTTGCTCAAA
>NZ_JAMYUW010000068.1:0-20576 GCF_040323315.1 Mesorhizobium sp. M0047
CCAGTTCCACCGCCGAGCCATCAGCCTTCACGCGCACCTTGACGTTCGCATCCACAACCCGCTTCACGGGCACAAGGATCTTCATTTCCTGTCACCTCTTTCAAGATAGTTGGGCGCGCTATAGCAGCCTGCGCCCCGTCAGAGTTGTCGCAAGCCTACATTCCGGATGGAAATTCTGTCCTTCACCGCCTCAAGGCGGACGGAGACACTTCCGTAGTTGCGGCCACTCTGTACGTCAATACGCCAAAAACGCACTCAATCGGTTCAGTCCGGACTGGAGGCGCTTCCCCGCGTCAAGCGTGGCGGGCTGAGCAGTAGGCAGCACGCTCGACAATTTACCCGCCGCCCGTTCGAGCGCCCATCGCCCGAGCCGCAACGCCGAGCTTCCCCCGGTGACCCCATACCCTTGTTCCCTCCAATTCAATGGAGAGTCCGGAGTTTCATTTCTGGGCTCATGCGGCCTGTTTTTCCAGCGCCATTTTCATGGCAAATTCGATGGGCGTGATGTTGCCCAGGGCTGAGTGTGGTCTGTTCCGGTGGTAGTCCTCCTTCCATAGATCGATTGCTGCCCGCGCTTGCGTGAGGGTGGAGAACAGCGTTTCGTTCAAGCATTCGTCACGAAATCGGCCGTTGAAACTCTCCACGAATCCGTTCTGCATCGGCTTGCCGGGCGCGATGTAGTGCCATTCGACGCCGCTCTCCTGGCACCATTTGAGGACCGCCATCGACGTCAGCTCGGTGCCATTGTCCGAAACGATGGTGCAAGACTTGCCACGATGGGCGATGATGGCGTCCAGCTCCCGGACGACGCGGGCGCCCGACAGTGATGTATCCGCGATCAGCGCCAGGCATTCCCGCGTGAAGTCGTCAACGACGGCCAGAACCCGGAACCGCCGGCCGTCCGTGAAGGCATCGCTCACGAAGTCCAGGCTCCAGCGCTCATTCGTCCGACCCGGCGCGATCATCGGCCTTCTCGTTCCCAAGGCCCGTTTGCGGCCGCCGCGCTTGCGGACCTGGAGCTTCTCCTCCCGGTAAAGCCGCCGCAGCTTCTTCTGGTTCATCACGATCCCTTGCCGTTCAAGCATGATGTGGATGGGCCGATAGCCAAAGCGGCGGCGCGCGGCAGCCACCGTCTTCATCGCGGCTCGAACGACGGCATCGTCCGGCCGGATGCTTGTAGAGCGAGCGCTCGAGCGATCGACGAAAAGAGCCTTGCACGCCCGACGCTGGCTCACCCCATGCCGATCGCAGGCGTGGGCCACAGCGCACCGCTTGGCATCGGGCGTCACCATTTTTTTGCAGCGACATCCTTCAGGATTGCATTATCCAGCATCTGCTCGGCGAGCAGCTTCTTCAGCTTGGCGTTCTCCTCTTCCAAAGCCTTCAGCTTGCGCGCATCGGAAACGTCCATGCCGCCGAACCGCCGAACTTCGCCTTGTATTTGTAGAAGGTCGCTTCCGAAATCCCGTGCTTGCGGCAGACATCGGCGGTCTTCATTCCCGCCTCCTGCTCCTTCAAAATCGCGATGACCTGTTCTTCCGAGAACCGTGAACGCTTCATTCGTCCGTCTCCTTGATCAGGACGGACTCTACCAAAAACTGGAGGAGCTTCAGGGTCTCAGGTCACCGGGCACAATCGTCGCGGGAACAAAGTCGCCGAGCTGTGTCAACCGGGAGGTGCCCCAGGGCGAGGGCCTAAAAATCGCAATTGAGATCACCGGCTCGTTGGCGCGAAGCCCGAGCCTAGGATGCGCACTGCTCTCAACGCGCCCTGCCCGAAGGAAAATTTATCGCGTCGAGGTTCCGTCGTGAAAAAGAGACTTCGTGGGCAGAACGGCATCGTCAAAGGAAGAGAGCAACGTTAGACGGTATTTATGAACGTGATTACAGAACCGATCGACAAGCGAAGAGTGCTCAGGTGTGCGAATCATCGAATTGCATATCGGAGGCAATTTTGGAAAACCATCTTCCGGAAGCAAGCGAACACAGTTCTCCGGTATTCCATTATTTATAGTCTGAACAGAAATCGCTATCCCCCTGGTTACCATAAGGTTCAGCACATGTGTATCGTTTGTGCTACATACTATCCTGTAGTCAATTCCGTTCGCTTTTAATGAGTTTATTCCCCACCGCCGCAGCAGACACCCGTCCCTGTAAAATGCCACCGGCAAACACTGATGTTTGTGAAGATCGAAAGACTGGCCTCTAATCCACGAGACGGGATAGCTCTCTAGGGCCATTCCCTGTTTGTCGTCAGACTCCGAGGACACTATAGCCACGTCAATTTTCTGGTCCCTTATCATGCTCCTCAGAGATGGCGTCGAATCGCACATTATCTCCAGTTCTACCAGCGGATAATCCCGTGCAAAGTCATCGATGCCGATGTCTGGGAGAAACGAAATCGTATCGCTGGGTAGCCCAATTCTCAGTTTTCCAGCGACCGCGTTTTCGGAGAAGAAATTGAACATCTCGTCCTGCACGATGAAGATCTTTCGCGCGTAACGCTGAAAGTTGATGCCCTCCGGCGTGAGTGTCAGCCGGCGACCATCTTTTCGAAAGAGTTTTCTCCCAATCGTCTCCTCGAGGCGGCGCAGGTGAATGCTGACCGAGGACTGGGTGCGGTTTACCGTGCGGGCCGCACTCTTGCCGTCCCCGGTATCGCAAAATGCCAGGAAAGTCCTGATGCAGTCCATGTCGACGTTGCGCACCGCCGGTCTCCACAGTTTGAAATCCTTGAAGTGAACAATGCAACAATTTCGATTTTTTTTCAAATGGTGTCGGGTAGCCTTAAGCCAGCTCCTCATCGGTGTGCGGCCGCGGACAGAAGCACTTGCATCGAAAAGGCCTTTGGAAGCCGCATGGAGCGCTCCCGTAACTTACTTACAGAGAATCCTACATGCATGACGAACTTCCAGACGCGGCTCATGTTGTCATTATCGGTGGAGGCATCATTGGATGCAGCATCGCCTATCACCTCACCAAAGCAGGCGTGAAGGATGTCGTCGTCCTCGAGCGCAAGCAATTGACATCCGGCACGACATGGCATGCCGCTGGGATTGTGGGCCAGCTGAGGCCCACGAGGAGCTGGACCGAACTCGCCAAATACGGCGTGGAGCTTTACAAATCGCTCGAGGCGGAGACAGGGCAGGCGACCGGATTCAAGCAGAACGGCAGCCTGCGCCTAGCTCAGCAGCCAGGCCGATTTGAGGAGCTTAAGCGTTCCTGCACCTTTGCCTTATCATTGGGGATCGAGGCACATATGAGGACACCTCGCGAGATCAGCCAGGAGTTCCCTAACCTTAGAACGGATGACCTCGTGGGTGGGTTGTGGATCCCCAGTGATGGGCAAACCAACCCAACTGATACGACCATGGCGCTCGCGAAGGGCGCAAGGCTGAACGGCGCCAAATTTTTCGAAGGCACGAAGGTCACTGGAATTTCGGTCGATAAAGCACGTGTCAGGGGCGTTGAGGTGGATGGACGCTCAATCAGTGCCGATATCGTAATCAACTGCACAGGAATGTGGGCGCACGAAACCGGGAAATGGACAGGAACGCCGGTACCGCTCCACGCGGTCGAACATTTCTACATTGTTACCGAGCAGATCCCCGGGCTCCCAAACAATTTTCCGGTGATACGCGATAATGATGATGCGGTCTATTATAAGGAAGACGCGGGCAAATTGCTCATTGGCGCCACCGAACGAGAGGCTAAGCCATGGGCGATGGACGGGATTCCAAATGACTTTTGCTTCGATGAGCTAGCGCCCGATTACGACCACTTCCTACCGAGCATCGAGTCTGCTTTCAAACGCATCCCGTCGCTCGCCGATGTCGGCATAAAGACGTTTTTCAATGGCCCAGAGAGCTTCACGCCGGACCAACGCATGCAGTTGGGACCGGTCCCCGGTTACGGCAACTACTACATTGCCGCCGGTATGAACACGGTCGGGATTCAGGCAGCAGCCGGCATTGGCCAGGTCATGACCGAGTGGGTGACGGAGGGGGTCCCATCGCTGGACGTGTCGGACTCAGATGTCCGCCGGAATTTGCCCTTTTTCGGCAACAAACACTATCTATTTGATCGAACCATAGAGTCTGTTGGCGCGCATGCAGACATCCATTGGCCTTACAAGCATCTGTGGTCGGCGAGGGGAGCTAGACGCACCCCCCTTCATGATCGGCTGGCCTCGTCGTTTGCTTTTTTCGGCCAGACCAATGGATGGGAGCGCGCGTTATGGTTCGGGTCAAGCAAGAATGACCTCGACGTCCGTTACTCATTTGGCCCGCAAAGCTGGTTTAACAGGTCGATGGACGAACATCTTGCTGTGAGGAACAGCGTTGGTTTCCTCGACTATTCATGGTTTTCGAAGTTTGTCGTTGTCGGCCGCGACGCCGAAAAGGAACTCAACAGAATTTGTGCCTCCGACGTTTCCGTGCGGGTCGGAAAGGTCCTTTATACGGTTCTGCTCAACAGCTCCGGAGGCATCGAAGCGGACCTGACCGTGGTCCGGACCGGGGAACAGTCCTATCTGCTTCTGTGCAGCTGCGCTAATCAGGCCCGTGACTACAACTGGATAAAGACGCAGCTGTCCAGCGAGGCCGACGTCACTCTCCTCGATGAGACGTCGGCCCTGGCAGGGTTTGCGATCATGGGACCGGGCGCTCGTGAGGCCATGAAGCACCTGACGGGCAGCGATCTGACGAACGAGTCATTTCCGCACGGGACATCTCGGCTGATTGATTTCGGATATACCCAGGCCCGCGCTGTTCGCATTTCGTTCGCCGGTGAGTTGGGGTGGGAGACTTATTTTCCGGTGGAGTTCGCGGCGCATTCCTTTGACCGGCTGCGCGAACTCTCAGGAAGCGAAATGCCGAAATTAGTCGGCCTGCATGCTCTGGATAGCCTTAGAATCGAAAAGGGGTTCCGGCACTACGGCCACGACATTTCACCTATCGACACGCCTCTCGAAGCCGGGTTGGACTTTCTGGTCAGCTATGGAAAGAAGGGGGGATTCGTCGGGCGGGAAGAACTCATCAAACGCAAAGACCGCGGCGTTGAAAGGAAGTTGGTGCAATTCCTGTTACCGCCAGACGCCCCTTTTGCCTATCATGATGAGCCCATTTACAGAAACGGAGCCCTTTGCGGGCATGTAACATCCGGAGCCTACGGTCATACATTGGGTGGCTGGGTTTGCCTTGGTTATGTTTCCGGCGGGCCTCTCGACAAATCATCCATCGAAAGTGGACAGTTCGAAATTGAGGTGGGCATGCAGAAATACGCCGCAACGGCGTCTTTGACGCCAATGTATGATTCTCGCTCATTGCGTATGAGAAGCTAGTGGTTTCTGCCTGACATAAGAGTCCGGCTTGGGATTCCCTCTGAGCGGCGCGCATGCGAGTCTGGCGCATGCGCACCGGAATATCGTTTCTTGTATCGCCGACCGATCGCCGTCTCGCGGCACTGGTCAATGACCGCAATGCCGATCAAAAGCATGTCTGGCGGGCTTCGATTATCCTGCTGAGCGCGGACGGCGCCGGCACGGTCGAGATCATGCGTCGGACGGGCAAGTCGAAGACCTGCGTCTGGCGCAGCGCTTTGCCGAAGAAAGCTTCGAAGCGCTTCTGCGCGACAAGACGCGTCCCCCGCGCATTCCTCCGCTCAGTCCTGAAACAGCCGAAGGGGTGGTGGCGCTGACGCTCAAAGATCCTCCCGGTGAGACGACGCACTGGACGGCCGATATGATGGCCGAGGCGTCCGGCATCAGCGCCAGCGCGGTCAGGCGTATCTGGAAGGCGCACAGCCTGGCACCCCATCGTTATCGGCAGTTCAAGCTCCCGAACGATCCGAAATTCGTCGTCAAATTGCGCGACGTCGTCGGCCTTTATGTCGATCCACCTGCCCACGCCATTGTGCTGTCGGTCGATGAAAAGTCGCAAATCCAGGCTCTCGATCGCACGCAGCCCGGCCTGCCCATGAAGAAGGGGCGGCTCGGCACTGACCTGATCCCTGAAAACTGGACCGTTCGAAATGGAGTTTTCCGCGGTAACATCCCTTGGCTGGGAGGAGCGGAAGACGATGAAGGCATCGAAGTTCTCGGACGCGCAGAAGGCGTTCATACTGAAGCAGGGAGCGGACGGAATCCCCGTCGCGGAGATCTGTCGTCGGGCGGGGATCAGCCAAGCGACCTATTTCAACTGGAAGAAGAAGTATGACGGGTTGCTGCCGACCGAGATGAAGCGGCTGAAGTGCGCCAGGCCAAGCTGGCGCGTTCCAGCCGGTGCGAGTTCGGTCCGGGTAAGGGGTAGCGCCCGCCGGGTAGCAAGTGTTGCGGCGTGGGAGGTGACGACCACGGCGAAGCGTACACAGCAATCATGCGGGGTGTGGGAGTGAGCCACGATAGTGATAAGACTGCAGGGCCGAGACGTTCTCATCCGTCGAAGGCAACATGTGCGGAGCCGGTAAGCGAGGCACCGTCGCCCTGCCGGGGTCTAGGGCCACATCACGCATGAAAGAAATGCGTCGGAACCTGGGAGATCTCTTGTCTGGCCGAGTGGCGTTCGCCACGCCGGTCCGCATCGGGAAGACGAGGAGCTGTAGCCGATGATGAACGGACAGGAGAAGTCTGACTCCGGCATAGTCGCTGTGAAGCCGACGAACAAAACCGGGCAACCGGTGGCGGAGCCGGTGGAGCCAAGGCTGGAGACCAAGGGGAACGTGGGCCAGCAAAGCACGCACCGGGCACAGGACCGGGCTCGCGTGACCCAGGCGCTGGTCCGCGTACGGAAAGCCGCAAGGCTGAGGAAGAAGGAACGGTTCACCGCGCTCTTCCATCATATCAATGTCGACACGCTTCGGACGGCGTTCTACGCGCTCAGGCGCAAGGCCGCTCCCGGGGTGGATGGCATGACGTGGCAGGACTACGAGGCAGACCTTGAGCCTCGGCTCAGGGACTTGCACAAACGGGTCCACAGTGGGGCGTACCGACCGCAACCGTCTCGCCGGACGTACATACCGAAGGCGGATGGAAAGCAGCGGCCGCTGGCGATTGCCGCTCTGGAAGACAAGGTCGTCCAGGGTGCAACGGTCATGGTGCTCAACGCCATCTATGAAGGTGACTTCTGCGGTTTCTCCTACGGGTTTCGGCCCGGACGAGGACCGCATGATGCGTTGGACGCCCTGTGCGTGGCGATCGATAAGCGGAAGGTGAACTGGATTTTGGACGCCGACATCCAGAACTTTTTCGGGAGCGTCAGCCAGGATTGGCTCGTACGCTTCCTGGAACACAGGATCGGCGACAAGCGCATCATTTCTCGAACGCTCGCGGCGCGGCAAGCGCCACCGGGCCAAGGCCAGCGAAGTCTCCGTGCTGTGTGGGGCGCCTTACGGCTATCGGTATATTCGTAAGACGAATGACGCGCCGGCGCGCTATGAAATCGATGCAGCCGAGGCGGAAGTGGTGCGACTGGTGTTCGAGAAATATACGGTCGACGGCCTGAGCATTGGCGCCCTTGCCCGCCTTATCAACGAGAGGGGGCTGGCGACACGCCAGCGCGTCACCCGCTGGGAACGGTCGGTGGTGTGGGGGATGCTGCGCAATCCCGCCTACAAGGGAACGGCCTGCTTCGGCAAGACACAGGTCGCACCGCGGCAGAAGGTGACGAAGCCGTTCCGCCTGTCGGGCCGGGCGAGCTTTAGCGAGAATACCAGCCAGCACGAGCGGCCGCGCGAGGAATGGATCGAAGTGCCCGTTCCCGCCATCGTGACGGAAGAAACCTTCGCGTTGGCGGCCGAACGCCTGACCGACAACAAGCGCTTCGCCCCGCGCCGGACCATCGAACCGAGCATCGTGCAGGGGCTGGTGTCGTGCCGCAAATGCGGCTACGCGCTATCACGCACATCGACCCGTACGTCGGCGCGCAAAATCCACTACTACCGCTGCCTCGGGACGGATAGCTGGCGCCATCTTGGCGGATCTGTATGCGACAGCCGGCCGATCCGTCAGGACCTGCTCGATGAAGTGGTGTGGCGGGAGGTGATGCGCTTGATCGAGGACCCCACGCTGATCCGCGCCGAGCTCGACCGGCGTCTTGACGCGGCCCGTGCGGCCGAGCCGACGAAACGGCGGCAAGAGGCCCTCGAACGGGACTGCGTGCGCGTCAGCAAGAGCATGGAACGGCTGGTGACCGCCTACCAGGAGGATCTCCTGTCGCTGGAGGAACTGCGCCGTCGCATGCCGGAGTTGCGTGCCCGCGAGCAGACCATGCGCACCCAATTGCAGGCGATCCGCGATCAGGCCGCCGATCGCATGACATTCCTGCGCCTCGCCGAGACGCTGACCGCCTTCCTCCAGAAATTGCGGGCATCGGCGCAATCGCTGGACGTCAGCGACCGCCAGAGGGTTGTCCGCTTGCTGGTCAAAGACGTCTTGGTCGACGACGATGCCGTCATCATCCGCCACTCGCTCCCGATGCAGACGACGATACCGCCGTCCGGCAACGCGTTATCGCCTTCCAACGGGAAATCGCCATCGGCTGACAAATGTTACCTTTTGCGTTCAGGGAGTGATTTCGCCGCTTCTGGCCAATATCTACCTGCACTACGTCTTCGACCTGTGGGCGGAGCGCTGGCGACAGCGTGAGGCCACCGGCGATATGATCATCGTGCGTTATGCCGATGATGTGATCGTTGGTTTCGAGCACGAGGACGACGTCCGTCGCTTCCTCGATGCGATGCGCGCGAGGCTTGAGGAGTTTGCACTGTCGCTTCATCCGGACAAGACCCGCCTGATTGAGTTCGGCCGCTTTGCGGCGGTCGACCGCAAGCGACGCGGGCTCGGCAAACCGGAAACCTTTGCATTCCTGGGCTTTACCTTTATCTGCGGGAAATCGCGCTATACACTTGTCCTTAACTGGAACGCCTTTGAGCGTCATGGACAGGATCAAGGGATGGCTATCGAGCAGAAAAGCGTTGTGGGCGCGATCACGCGCACGCTGCGAGGCCAGCTCTGGCCGGTGCGACGCAATTCCAATAGCGGCCGGCATCAGGTCGGCTTGAGGCGCGTGAAGACGACGAGATTGTAAGCCACGACCGAGGACCAGACGTAGCTCTTGAAGTGATCAAGGCCGCGCCAGGTGCAGCGCGCCAAGCCGTAAGCGCGCTTGAGACATGAGATGTCGGCCTCGATGCCGGCACGGAAATTGCGCAGCTTGCGATAGACCCAATTGCTTCTAACCATGTCCTCGATCCTGAGGCCGGCCTTCTTGTGGAATGCCATGTGGCGGACGCCCAAGGTCTTCGCTGTAGCCAGATTGTCGCGAGTGGCAAAGCCGCCGTCGGCCGCCGCCTGCCGCGGCGCCTGACCATATGCGAACCGTCTAAAGTAAGGAGCCTCTCAGCCAGTTAACCGCTTGCCCGTTGGTCGTTTGTAGGATGGCCGTTTCCCGCACCGTCTGTGCCAGGTGGGTGGGCCCCTATCTCGCGTCCTGCGACCGAAACTCTTGGGGCCTCTGGAGGTAGTAGGCGCGGAATACGCGGCTGAAATGCGAACCGTCGCAGAAGCCACACTCCAGGGCGATGCTTGAAATCGACTTGTCGGTCCTCAGCAAAAGGTGGCGTGCATGATCAAGCCGTATCTGCATGTAGATCGCCTGCGGAGAGGTACGGAGTTCAGACCGGAAGCGGCGCTCGATCAGCCGCTTGCTCAAGTTGAGTTTGCCGGCAAGGCGGCCGATGGCTAGCGGAACCTCGAGGTTGTGTTGCATCAACAACACTGCCCGTTTCAGGATTTCGTCCCGAACGACGACCTTTAGGCTTCCAGTTGGCTGGGCCGTCTCACCCTTAGCCGCGTTGTCGAACATCATGATCCGCAAGCTTTTGGCAGCTAGGGCCTTACCGAGATGCCTGTCGACGAGAAAGGCTGCGAGATGCGCGGCGCTGGCTCCCCCCGAACAGGTCAGCCGGTCTCGATCTACGACGAAGATCTGGTCCGAAACGGCCTGGAGACCGTCGAAAAGTCGCAGGAAATCCGAGTTGTGGAACCAGCTGACGCAACACCTGTAGCCATGCATCAGGCCGGCCCGATGCAAGATGAATGAGCCAGTGCACAGACCCACGAGCGGTATGCCTGCATCAGCAGCGTTCTGGAGATGTTTGTCGAAACGCGTGTCGACCTGGAGACTCTCCTCCTCAAGAACTCCGCCAACGACTACCAGATAGTCGAAACGGCGAAGGTCACCAATCCTTTCATGGGGGGAGATCGCGACGCCACAGCTGGACAGGATCGGCGCCATATCAGGCGAAATAATACGCCACTGGCAGTGGATTGGGCGGCTTCGATCCCCATCGTCTGCAGCAAGGCGCATCACATCGACGAAATTGGCAAACGCCCCAAGGGTAAAACGCTGGAGCAAGAGGAACCCGACAGAAAGCGGGGCAGGGTGCCGACCGGGTCTTTGTGCCAGATTCTGGGAAGAACCAGGGCGGTGTCGCAAATCTACTGCCATGCCGACGCAATCGTCCTTTCGTCGATTTCACCCATCGCTCAAATGAGGCGCGGGTTAATTATCCCGCGTCGCTAAGAGAACACGGCGGAGAGTCTGAAATGGTCCACCACTGGTCCCAAGACGCTTGGGCGTCCGTTCCTGCTTCTGATCCGATTACGGTCGCGCTTTATTTGGCGCCCGGGTTCGAACTCCTGGCCGTGTCATCGGCTTTGGATGTCTTCCGACTTGCCAACAGAGTAGCCGGGCGGGAAGCCTTTCGCTGGCGTACCGTTTCTCATCAGGGTGAAGCTGTGCGGGCGAGCTGCGGCATTGTTGTGGCGGCCGACGCCGACCTGGCCCAGGAGCGCAGATACCTTATGCAGCCTGAACGCCCCTTGCTGACGCTGGTCTGCGGTGAGGAGCCTGACGAAGGGCGCGAAACCAAAGTGCTGAGCGCATGGTTGCGGGAATGTCGGCAGCGCCGCGTTGGGATGGGCGCGTTTGGCAGTGGTGTCGCTGCTTTGGCCAAAGCCGGGCTGCTCAATGACCGCAAGTGCGCCGTCCATTGGGAGGCCCTGCCGGGGTTCAAGGAGCGGTTCGTGCGCGTTGAGGCGGCGGCGATCCTCTACGAGGTCGATAACAACATCTGGAGCTGCGCCGGGGGCACGGCAGCCTTCGACATGATGGTCGAGGTTGTGAAACATCATTGCGGCGAACCTGTCGCGGTGAGCGTTGCGGAATTGGCCGTCGCCGGCCGCATCCGCACGGGCGGGGAGCGCCAGCGGCTGCCGCTGCTGCGTCGGCATGGCAGGCTCAACCCAACGGTCGTGAAACTCATCGAATTGATGCAGAGGAACCTGGCCGCTCCGCTTACCATGGCGGACCTCGCGGCGGCTGCAGGGCTGTCGCGGCGACAGGTGGAGCGCCTGTTCAGTAGTAATATCGGTCGCTCGCCCTGCCGCTACTTCCGGGAATTGCGATTGGAACATGCGAAACTCCTGCTTGCCCAGTCGGCGATGCCGGTCCTGGAAATTGCGGTATGCTGCGGTTTCGTGTCCGCCTCTCACTTTTCGAGGTGTTTCCGTGAGGCGCACCAAATAGCGCCCCACGAAGCCCGGAATCTTCCGCCCGAAAGGTTTCTCGGCGTGTCAACGCCGCGCCCTGCCATCGGCAATACTTCACCAGACACGTTCTGCTCCAAAACTGGGGAATGGCCCTATGCTGGTAGGGTCAATATCCGGCTTCCTGGTTGAACAGCGGATATACCTCAAGCCCGCGCTCAAGACGTCGCACGTTGTCTATAAGTAAAGTAGCCTGGCCCCTGCGCTGTGCCTCATCAGCCGTGTACTTAACTTTTTTGGCCGTGGTCGTAATCAGGGCATGTCTCTACGAGCCCGTTACCTGCTCTTTCGATGAAGGGGCCACGCTCGAAACTCGAATGGTATGCGTCCCTCAACGCGATCTGCCCTGGGTTGAATACCAAACCTCGCTCGATAGGCTCGGCTGAAATGCACTTGACTGCTAAAGCCGCAGGCAACAGCTATCTCGTAAAGCAACATGTCAGTTTGGGTCACCAGACTCCGCGCGCGATCGAGGCGGATGTCGCGATAGTAAAGCGCAGGGGATTTGCCGACGTCACGTTCGAACAGCCTGTGGAGTTGACGAGGGGATATCCCCACTTTGGAGGAAATTTCGGGTATCGAGATGGAATGCTCTAAATGGTTTTCCATAATTGCAATTGCGCCCCGGACCGTCTCTGGCGCGTTGCTCCCAACGGGTTCTATATTGCCGGGATTTTGAGAGGTTCCCGCCGGCCTCAGCGCCGGATGAAATATGTAACAGGCAGCAGCTTTGGCCAACGGACTTCCATAGGCTGCTTGAATTATGTGGAGCGCCATGTCGCAACTGGCTATGCCACCACTGCACGTTAATCGGTTGCCGTCTCGTACGAAGATGTCCTCACTTACCTCGACATCGGCATTCAGTTCCTGAAATGCGTTTAAGTGTTCGTAGTGAACCGTGGCGCGCTTGCCCACAAGCAGGCCTGCGTCAGCAAGTATGAATGCTCCAGTGTCGAACCCACCTACTAGACTGCCGGCCCTCGCCCATTTTCTAAGGGCCGCTAACAAGTCCGGCGTTGCAGCCGTTTCTGGGGTCCAGCTTGACGAGACCACCACGACGTCAAAGGACTCTTTCAGCACATCCTTGAGCTGAAGCGTTTCAAAGGAAACCCCGTTGCTTGCCAGGCACAGGCCGCCCTTCGACGAAGCCAAATTCCATTGGAACAGGGTTTCGCCTTCCAAATAGTTTGCGGCGCGGAAAGGGTCAATAAAGGTCATAGTGGCCGTTATATTGCAACTCGGAGTAACTATAACCAGTATTTTCAGCGGATCGCGAGATGACGACATAGATTCACATACTTCTGTATGGTCAGTTCATATGGATTTCTGGCCTATTCATTGCATGATCTCGAAGCGATACAAGGCGAGCTAGACCAAAGCTTCGAATATCACAGGATGCGAGAGGGCGGGCCAGCCGCCCATTTTCACAATCTAGCATGCCTGTTTGGAAGCACCTACCCCACGGGAAGTGACAAGAACTTCCAGGTTTCCGCATAAGACATGGTGGCGGCGGACCTCGAGTTAAAAGCAGTGCTCTATGACGGCCATTCCAGCTGCGAACCCCTCGCGAGGCCGCGTCCGAAAACGTCAGTTACCTGGCAAAATCGGCACATTCCCATGCGTCGGTTGATACCAAACTGGCCGACATCGTTGCCAGCCTCAATACATTGATCAGAGCCAGAAGATTACGGCGGCGGCGATGCAGACCGCGGACATGAAGGTGCGATCTCACGCTGGCGCGCGGGATCAACCAACACGAAAGCGAACCCGCTCCGAACGGGAAATCGCACACAGAAAGGGAGGAATCGATCATGAATAATTTTGCGGGCGATCTGAGCCGCCGAACTTTTCTCAAAACGGGCGCCGCCCTCGGCGGGGGTATCCTCGCTTCCGGTATGCCATTGTCGCAAGCCATCTGGGCAGCTGAGGGCAAAGTGCTCAAGGCGCGCGGCCTTTTGGACCCCACCACGCTCGATCCCGGCTTCTACGTGGGCAGCCACGAAGTGGACATTATGTACTGCATCTATTCGAAGCTCACGCGCTTCAAGCCGGGCTCCGAATGGGGTTGGGAGTTGGAGGCGGCAGAAAAGATCGAACAGGTCGACCCCACCCATATCCGTTTCCATTTAAAGAAGGGCATCAAATTCACCGGCGGCCATGGCGAGATGACCGCCAAGGACGTCAAATTCTCTTTCGAGCGCGTGATCAAGCACAATTCGCCGGTAAAGCTGGATTGGGGGCCGCTCGATCATGTCGAGATCGAGGATGACTATACTGGCGTGATTGTGTCTAAGGCACCATACGTGCCGGTCTGGAACGTTGCGCTCTCCTATGCAGTTGGCCATATCGTTTCCGAGGATGCGGTGATGAAGGCGACCGGTGATGGCAGCAGTTTCGGTTTAAAGCCACCGGCCTTTTCCGGGCCATATGTGCTCGCCGAATTCAAACAAAACCAGCATGTGCTTTTGACGCGCAATCCGGAGTGGGCGGGGCCAAAGCCGGGTTTCGACGAAATCCAAATCATTACGATCAACGACGACAAGGCGGCGGAACGCGCCTATCTGGCGGGCGACACCGATTTCACTCGTATCAGTCTGGATTCGCTTGCGGCGTTCAAGAGCAATCCGCCCGCCGAGACCAAGATCGAGGAACATCCCTCGCTCTATTACTACTGGATCGGCATGAATGTGGATCATCCGAAGCTGAAGGACATCAATGTCCGCAAGGCGATCCAGTGGGCGATCAATGTGCCGCAGATCCTGGATGCCGCGTTTGCGGGACAGGCGGAGGTTGCGACAGGTACCGTTGCTCCAGGAATTGTGGGGCATCGCGACAAAGCGCTCGTCCCGCCGGAAGGCGATCTCGCGAAGGCAAAGGAGTTCCTGGAAAAGGCCGGTGTGAGCGACCTGACCTTGACCATCGATTGCCTGAACGAGAGCCAGTCATCGACCATAGCCCAGACTGTGCAGGCGCAATTGTCGCAGATCGGCATCACGGTCGAGATCAAAGTCCAGGATAGCGGCTCGTTCTGGACGCTCGGCATGGAATCGGAAGGCGATCGCTGGAAGGAGATGCAGCTCACCGTCATGTCCTATTCCAGTGTGCCGGATCCTTACTTGTCAACCACCTACTTCGTGAGCGAGCAGGCCGGTGTGTGGAACTGGGAGCGCTTCCGTAGCAAGCGCTTCGATGAGCTGAGCGCCAAGGCTGTCACCATCAGCGACCCTGGGGAGCGCGCTAAGCTCTACTATGAAATGCAGGATCTCATGGAAGAATCTGGCGCCTACCGCTTCCTGACCTACGGGGGCAATCCAGTCATGTATCGCACCACGCATACGCAGGCCGCAACTCGTCCGGACGGATACCCCCTGTTCCTTGAGTTCAAGCCGGCTTAGACTGGAAGCAGGTCGACATGTGGCTCTACCTCCTCAAACGGATCGTCCTCGCGGTCGCAATTATTGCGACCGCGGTGATGCTTCTGTTCTTGATGATCAGGGCAGTGCCCGGCGATCCTGCCGCGGTTCTGCTTGGCCCGCGGGCGACGCCCGAGATGAAGGCGCTGCTGCATCAGCAGATGGGGCTGGATAAGCCGCTGGTTGTGCAGATCGTCACGTTCTTCGGCGGGCTGCTCCACGGCGATCTCGGATTCGACGTTTTCAGCCGGCGACCCGTTGCCGACATCGTATTTGACCAATTGCCTTATACGATCGAACTGATCTTTGTCTCGATCTTATGGGCGGTCATGATAGCCGTGCCGCTCGGCTGCTACTCGGCGATGCGGCGCAACTCCTTGGTGGACCAAGTGGCCGGCGTCGCGACGGTGGCCACGATTGCAATTCCATCCTTCGTCGTGGCAATCTACGCACTGCTAATTTTTGCCGTAGGGCTGCGCTGGTTGCCAGCGATCGGAGCCGGCAATGGTCTCTGGGATGGACTTATCCATCTCGTCCTACCAGCTTTCGCCATAGGGATTGGCTGGGTAGGCTACATTTCCCGGCTCGTACGGGCATCCATGCTTGAGGTTCTGGGCGAAAACCACGTGCGCATGGCCCGCTCCTTCGGGATTTCGGAATGGCGCATCGTCGCACGCTACGCGCTGCCGCTCGCGATCCTGCCGACCGTGACAATACTCGGCGTAGGCATAGCGTGGCTGCTTTCGTCCGCTGTCTTTATCGAAGTGGTTTTTGCGAGACCTGGCATCGGAGCGTTGATCGTGAACGCGGTCAATACGCGCAACTATCCAATAGTGATGGGCGTCGTTCTCGTCACCACGTTCCTTATCGTCGTCGCTACGACGCTCTCCGACGTGGTCAACGCATTACTCGATCCGCGAACCCGGGAAAAGCTCTGACATGGTGAGGGTTGAAGCCATCCGTCCGGAAGCCAACGATTCCACGGCTATCGGCGCCTTTCGCAGCTTTTTAGGACAATTTCGCAAAAACCGTTTAGGCATGCTCGGAGCAGTGCTTGTCATACTCATAGCAGCGATAGCGGTCTTCGCTCCGCTGATAATCACGCATGATCCTGTCCGGATCATGGTCGGGCCGCGTCTCGCTGCACCTTCACTGGACTTTCTGCTGGGTACGGACCAACTGGGCCGCGATACATTCTCGCGCGTCATCATGGGCGGTCGTATCCCGCTCCTGGTCGCTTTCGCCTCCCTCAGCAGTGCGCTGGCGGTCGGCGTCGTGCTTGGTCTCATCGCAGGCTTCGGGCCGCGTTGGCTGGACAATTTGCTCCTGCTCATCTTCGATACCATCCGCTCCTTTCCCGGCATCATCTTTGCTCTGGCAATCATCGCGCTTCTGGGACCAAGCCTAGTCAACATCATATTAGTCATAGCGATCACGGGTATGCCAGGCTATGCGCGCGTGGCGCGTACCCAGGCCCCAGCGCTGCAGAGCAGTGAATACATCGCCGCAGAGCGCAGCATGGGCGCAGGCACGACACGCATCCTCGCCGTGCATATATTGCCCAACGTCATTGGTCCCCTTGTCATTCTCGTGAGCATGGATGTGCCGGCCGTCATCGCCACTTCGGCTGGTCTCAGTTTTCTAGGTATGGGTGTGCGGCCTCCGACACCTGACTGGGGAGCGATCCTCAACGATGGCTATAGCTACATAAACCAGACCCCCTGGCTCGTGATCGCTGGCGGCATCCCGATCATCCTCGCAACGCTAGGCTTCACATTTCTGGGTGAGGCGTTGCGCGACATATTTGATCCCAAGCTGCGGAAAGACCTATGAAACGCGACGATTTGACAGAGCATACGTCCGCCCTGCCGCTTCTTGAGATCCGTGCCCTAAATCTCGATTTCGGTACACCGCGTGGGCGCGTCCATGCCCTGCGCAATGTTTCGCTCGATGTGCCAGCCGGGCAGGTGGTTGGCATCGTAGGTGAGAGTGGATCCGGAAAATCGACGCTCGCATATACTGTGATGGGCCTGCTTCCAGAAAATGCAGATGTGACAGCCGGCAGAATCCTGTTCGAAGGTAAAGACCTGCTCAAAATGCCTGTTCCAGCGCGCCGGACCCTGCTCGGCGATCGTCTCTCCATGATCTTTCAGGATCCGATGACCGCACTCAATCCGGTGCGGACCATCGAGAGCCAGATGATCGATATTCAGCACCACGAACAAGTAAGCCGGAGCGAAAAGCGCGCCCGTGCCCTCGCAATGCTTCACCGGGTCGGAATTCCTGATCCGGAAAGCCGAATCGGCGCCTATCCGCATCACTTCTCCGGGGGCATGCGTCAGCGCGTTTGCATTGCCATGGCACTTCTAGTGAAGCCAGCGCTCCTCGTCGCCGACGAGCCAACCACCGCGCTCGATGCAACGCTGGAAGTGCAGATCATTCATTTGCTCAAGGAACTGCAAAAAGAGATCGGCTGCTCGGTCTTGTTCGTCTCCCACCACCTCGGAGCGGTGGCTGAGTTGTGCGACCGGGTCGCCGTCATGTATGCGGGCGAAGTGGTGGAGCAGGGAGCTGTCCGGGACATCTTTCACAATCCTGCTCACCCCTACACGCGCGCGCTGCTTGACTGCGATCCGGGACGGATCAGACAAAAGACACGGACTTTGCCGACCATACCCGGCGAGGTGCCCAGTCTCCTCGGCAGCAAGGTAGGATGTATCTTCCGCACACGTTGCCGACATGCGTCCAAACGCTGTGCACAAGAGAACCCGGTCGAGTACCGCATCGGCGTGGACCAAATTGCCCGATGCCATCTCCTCGACAAAGAACGGCTGGTTTCGGCATGAGCGCGCTGCTCCGCGTTCAGGACCTGCGCGTCCGCTTCCGCACCATGGGTCCGCTGAAGGCGCTCGCATCCGGGACGAAAGCCCCTTTCATCGACGCAGTATGCGGTGTGTCCTTTGAAATCCGCAAGGGCGAGACACTGGCCCTTGTCGGTGAAAGCGGCTCAGGCAAATCCACCATCGCGCGCACGATCATCGGCTTGCAGCGGGCTGTGAGCGGCAAAATCAGCTTCGACGGACAGGAAATTGAGGAACTCACCGGGGCTGACCGCAAGCCCTATTTGCGGCGCATGGCGATGATGTTCCAGGATCCCGTCGGATCACTCTCGCCGAGGCTGACGGTGCGATCGCTCCTGACAGAGCCGTTTCGGATCCATGGTCTAAAGGATCGCGATGCCGGAGCCGAAGCCGAGCGCCTGCTGCGGATGGTCGGCTTGCCAGCTGATTTTGCTCGCCGCTATCCCCATCAGCTTTCCGGAGGTCAGGCCAGGCGCGTGGGTATCGCGCGTGCTCTCGCGCTCAAACCGGACTTGATCATTGCCGATGAGCCGACCGCAGGCCTCGACGTCTCAGTGCAGGGCGAGGTGCTCAATCTTCTCGCGCGGCTTCAGGACGAACTCGGCATGGCGATCCTGATCATCTCGCACAATCTTAATGTGGTGCGCCACATGACCGATCGAATGGCGATCATGTATCTAGGCCGCTTTATCGAGGTCGGCTCGACCGAACGCATCTTTGACCAACCGCGCCATCCCTACACCGAGGCGCTACTTGCGGCCAATCCCGAGCCTGACCCGGACGCGGTGCTTACCAGGATCGAGCTGAAAGGTGAAGTGCCGAGCTTGATGAACCGGCCATCGGGCTGCGAGTTCCACACCCGGTGTAGCTACGCGCAGGACATATGTAGCCGCGTCCTCCCCGAACCTACAGCGAGCCGGGAGGACGCGCATCACAGCTTCAAATGCCATTTTCCGCTGGAGCGCGCTAAGCTGACGGAGCAGCGACTAATAAAAAACGAGGTCCACAAATGATATTGAACTCTCTCTCTTGCGGATTTCACTAAATTGGGACAGCCGTTTCAGTAAATCGCGGACAAGCGTTTCGCTAAGTCGCGGACAACGGAAGCGATCGAGTTCCGGTTGCCTTGTTGCTGTTAGGAGTGATTGATTTCGGTTATTTCGCTGCCGGTCAAGAGCGTCGATGGTTTTCGCTTTCGCATGCTGTCGCCTTCGAGCGTTATGCGGTGCGCATTGTGAACGATACGGTCCAGGATCGCATCGGCTAAAGTGACTTCTCCGATCATTTCATGCCAGGCGGCCACAGGAAGTTGAGCCGTGATCAGCGTCGATTTCCGCCGGTATCGCTCCTCGAAGATTTCGAGCAGATCGAGGCGCTGCCTGTCGCTCAGCGTATGCGTTCCCCAATCGTCGAGGATCAGCAGCTGGACGCGAGCGAGTTTATCGATAAGGCGCGGGAAGCGTCCGTCGAGCCTTGCAAGTGCGAGATCCTCGAAGAGCCGTGGCATGCGAACGTAGAGCACGGAATAGTCCAGACGGGCCGCCTGTCGTCCGAAGGCGCAGGCAATCCATGTCTTTCCGGTGCCCGTTTGGCCTGTCAGAATCAAGTTCTCGTTTGCCTTCAGCCATGCCCCCTGCGCCAAGGATAAGACGTTCCGGCGATCAAGGCCGCGGTGAGTGCTAAAATCGATGTCTTCGATCGAGGCATTGGCAAAACGCAGCTTTGCTGTTGCCAACCGATTGGTCAGCCGTTTGTCTGTTCTCAGTGCGATCTCGCGGTCGAGCATCAGGCCGAGCCGCTCGTCAAAGCTGAGGTCGTTTCCATGGACCTGCTCGGCAAGCTCGCGATAGGCCGCGACCATTCCGGCAAGGCCGAGCGTGTGCATTTGATCAAGGGTTGGATGTGTCAGCATCTGGGTGTTTTCCTTTCTCATTGATAGTAGGTTTTACCGCGGATATTGCCGTGCGGCGGTGCCGGCTTGACGGCCTCGCTCACGGGCGCAGCTTGGTCGAGACCAGATTTGAGAATGTTGGCGACGGACGAATAGCTCATTGCATTGATGGTCAAGGCACGCTCGCACGCCATTTCCAGGCGATCGGATTTGTAGCGTCGCGCCAAGGAAAGGACGCCCTGCGCGGATCGATAGCCTTGTTCCGGATGCGGGCGGTCACTCAGCAGACGCTCGATAAATATCGCCGTATTGCTCCCGACTTTTGCCGCTTCCTTGCGCAACGTGTGAGGCGTCGTGTTTGCATAGCGCTGGTGGGACTTCGGCATATGCTCATTGACGGTAATATGGCCCGAGCGCTGCGAGCTTCTGATGTGGCTGGCGATCCGCTTATGGTCAAAGAAGATCTCGACCGCCCGGTAGGTCAGTCTCACATCGACCCGCCTGCCGATCAGACCGTGCGGCACGGAGTAGAAGGTCTTGTCGACCTCGACATGATAGTCGGGATGGACCTTGGCGACTTTCCATTCTGCATATTCAAACGGTGTTGCCGGCAGTGGCTTGAGCTGGGTGCGTTCGATCTCATCAAACAACGCACGGCGGGATTTGCCATAACGGCGCATGGTCCGGCCGTTGAGGTCTTCGATCAAACTGCTGATCCGGATATTGAGATCAGCAAGGCTGAAGAAGCGTTCGTTTCGAAGCCTGGCCAGCACCCACCTCTCGACGATTAAAACTGAACCTTCGGCG